>JBAQFY010000326.1:0-5370 GCA_049287505.1 Sedimentisphaerales bacterium
ATCGTTAATCGTCCAATCATATTTCATAAAATTAACAGAATAATTCCCTACTTCAAGGAAAGATACCTTTTCCTCTGAAACGTAATTGGTAATAAAATTCAAAACGGCCCGGGTTGTCGGTTCCTGGTCTTTGAACTTTTTATCTATGGCAAACTTGCTAATAAACTCTTTGCCGTACGAGGATGATTGAAATAAGGAAGATAAATAAACTCTACCTTTTTCTTTGTCTGTCCCGAATGCCAGCGGGCTCGATAGAAACCGCTTCACCTGGTCGTCCAATTGCTCGCTGAGCTTATACCCGTAATAAGGCTCATTGCGCAGCGGCGGACTCGACAAGCTGGCCCTGGACATGGCAAAAAATATCCTTGGGTCATCAAATTCCTTCCGGAAAAAACGCTTATCAACCTCTGAAAGGGTAAATTCTTCATCCATCACAAGAAATTTGTAATTCGTCCATATCCCCTTGACGTGCAGGATACTATTCGGACCCCAGCCCGGAAAAAGACGCAAAAACCTTGATGATTCGATGGGATAATTTTCTGTAATTATATTCAACATCTGGATGTTGTATGCATTCAGCCAGAATGCGATTTTGTCCTCTTTAGGCCAGGTTTTATATTCATTTGGTTCAAGGCTGTTAAATTCCTGCAGGAGGGCTTTTAGCTCAAGCCTTTTTCGCCTGAGCGTTTTATAGTCAACCATCCCTTCATCATTGACGTAATTCTTCAGAATCTCGGCACACTTGTCGTGAAAAGATACGGCTTGATTAAGTTTCAGGTCATTAAGCTCGACCCGAGCAGGCCCGACATTATTAGGCTCAACACTGGCCGGCTCGCCATCATCAGGTTCCGGCTCAGCAGGCACAACCTCATCAGGCTCAGCTCCCCGCTGTTCAGGCTCATTAGGTTCAATCCTGGCCGGTTCGACATCATTGGGTTCTGGCTCAACCGTTTCGACCCTTCGGCTACGCTCAGGGAAGGCCTTCTCAGGAGTGATTTCATCAGGCTTGATACAAACAGGTTCAACCTTATCCGCTTTGACCTGATTGGGTTCGCTCTTAGCAGGTATAACCTCAACAGGCTCAACCTCGGCAGGCTCAACCACAGTAGGCTCGGTTTCATTAGGTTCAGCCTTAGCAGCTTCGGGCTTAAAGGTTTCGGGTTTCGAGGGCTCAACATGTCCAGACTCTACCGGGGGGCAGCCGGCAATAAAGACCGGCACCATCAGCAAAGTTATAAAAACAACAAAGCGTTTCGCCATTTTCACTTTCCGACAAACATTTTTGAAACCATTCAGTCGCAAAAACCACCCGTTTTTTTACTTGTATTAGCATAAAGTATCAGACAATAAATGCAACGATTTGTTAGTTGTTTTATGGTATTTTTACAGAGAATTCTTGACCAGGACGTCCCGGAGGGGGCTGCTTTGATTAGTTCCAAAATACAGAAACTCACAACCGGCCAAGGACCGACCCCAAAGGATGAGAAAGTTTAAGGACTACTGAAATGCAAAAAATAAATATCCTTATACCTGATTAATTCGTAATCGTCCCAAAATATCAAACGAGTTTTACCCTGTATGGGTCAAGGGATTACAGGCAAAAGGATGTGCGAGGGATGTTCAATGTCGTGATAGACGGTTTGTGTTGCCTTTATAAGCTCAGTACCCGTACCAAACGGTTCACCCGTGTTGAGATTTCGGTCAAAGCGGGGAAAATTGCTGCTGGATATCTCAACCCGCATCTTATGACCAGCTAAGAAAACATTACTTGTTACCCACAAGTCGATCTCATAACAATATATTTTTCCAGGCTGAATCAGCGTTGGATTCTGGTTCGACTCTCTGTAGCAGGCACGCATGATACCATCGCAAAGATTGAACGGACGACCATCGGGGTGAACATCGACTAATTTGGCCGTCCAGTCGGTATTACACGCGGAGCTGGAGGCATAGAGAATAACCTTTACCGGCCCGGTAACTTCTAAATCGGCTTTCAGCTCATCACTTGTGAAAACGAGCACATCTTTTCGATTTTCCGCCTTGGTCTGGTCCCTTGGCCCGGCCGGACACCCAACCAGGTTGCATCCACCAAGTGTAGGTACGGGGTCATTCGGGTCATACACAAATCTCTCGAAGGGTTCATTACCAGGCATAACCGGGCTTAACATGCCATCTCCTTTAAGTGTATTGGCAGAGCCTTCGCTGTGAAAATAGTACGGCGTGTACTTGGTTCGCTTCAATGGCCATTCTTGCTCATCTCGCCACTGGTTGCGCCCCATCACAAAAATGCGATAAGCCGGCCACGTGTCGGCACCTGTCTGTTCACCCCTCAGCCAGTAATCGAACCACTTAGTCTGAATTTCGCGCAGATTAATCACGGATTCTCTGCCAAAATCCAAGTCACCCACTTTGCCGTCTTGACTTATACCATGTCTCCAAGGCCCCATCAGCAAGTGCTGGTGTTTTCGAGCGTCTTGCGAACTCGACATTGACCTGACGGCATTTACGTGTTCGAATACGCTCCTGGCGAAGATGTCGTACCAGCCTCCTACAACAAATATCGGCACAGTGATATTCTGCCAGCGGTTGCGAACGCCCCGGGCTGCCCAATATTCATCAAAATGCGGATGGGCTACCCAGTCCCGAAGGTACTGGACCTTGCGACCAATCGCACGGTCCCACTCACCAAGCGGCAATGTTCGATAGGCCTTATTCCAATCCTCCTCGTGCCATCCGAACATAGCAATCTCTTCGCCAGGCCGGAATGATACTAAGCTGCCCCAACCCATAATCAGAGCGAGATTTAATGCCCCATTGGTATATACACCATCACCGTAGGTGTCAACCAACGGTACTACCGGAAACATAGCCTTTAGATGTGCGCCGGCGTTCGGAGCAGATATCCATTGTGTAAAGCCCACGTAAGAGCCACCACTGGTGCCGATGCTGCCGTTGCACCAGGGCTGTTCTAATAACCACTTCTGGGTATCCCGGCCATCGTTCGCCTCATTTGCAAATGGTTCCCATTTGCCCTGGGAGGCTCCCTTGCCGCGGCAGTCCTGGCTGACGAGCACGTACCCACGGGCAGCATAAAACAGGCCGTCACCATATTTTTCATCGCCCTTCCCATAAGGAGAACGAATAAGTATGGCAGGAAATTTCTCCTCTGATTTTGGCAGAAAAATGTTAGCTGAGAGCAGTGTCCCATCTCGCATCGGAATCTTAACATCTGTGCGAGCTTCAACTTCAAAGACATTTTCTGCAGCAAGAATTGTCCGTTGTGATATGAAAAAGGACAACAGAAAGAATAAAGAAATAATACAGAATTTACATCTCCCATTTAACATGTTTAGAAACATTTTTCCACCTTTCAATTTCACTATAATATCAAAATATTCCTTGAATTGCTACCATCTGAAGTCTCTTTTTACAAATCCTGCCGCAATCTGAAATGTCACAAACATCGAGTGTCTTAGGTTCTCCTATTCACGATGACTGAAACTTAAACAAATCCGTTCGATAGGACCTATACTACCAAAATTTGAAATTTGTTGGATTTCTTTATATGGGAAATCCGGGCTTAACCCTTTAAGACGGCTAAAGGAATCATTCGGGCGACGGCTTTGGCCCATCCGCATTCGACAACAATCCGCACGACCTCTTCGATGTCTTTGTAGGCGTCCGGCGCTTCCTCTTTTATTTTGCGCTTATCCCCGGTGATAAGTTTTATTCCTTTCATACTGCGTTTGAACTGCTCATCGCTAATCAAAGCCGCCGTAATAACTCTGCCTTTACGAGATTTCCCAAGAGCGGCGGTGCGGCTCATCACTCTGCCTGCACCGTGGTTGACCGAGCTCAAAGACTCCTCGGAATCACCCGTTCCGACAAGCAGAAAACTTGCGGTGCCCATTGAGCCGGGGGTTATTATAGGCTGGCCGGTTTGTGCGAAAATACTTGCGGCCATCTGCTTCGGACCGAAGGCACGCGTGGCACCTTTGCGGTGCACCCAAAGACGTTCGCCGCTATGTGTCTCGAGCTTTGCCATATTATGAGCAACATCGTAAACGAGCGTCAGCGGCGTTGGGCCAAACATCCTGTTAAAACAGCGCCTCACAAGCAGAGCCATAATGTGCCGATTGGTAAATGCAAAGTTTGCGGCCGCGGCCATTGCAGCGATATAGTTTTGACCGGAACTGCTCTCGGTAGGCAGATATGAGAGCATTTTTCTCCGCTCGGCATTCTCCGGTCTCCGGGCGGCGATATTCATATATTCATCGGCGATTTCATACCCAAACCGACGAGACCCGGAGTGTATCATTACAACGAGCTGATTTTTGAAAAGCCCGAAGCTCTTGGCCAAATTCGGCTCAAAAACCTCCTGGACGTACTGGATTTCGATAAAGTGGTTTCCGCCCCCGAGCGTGCCGAGCTGATTCATGCCTTTTTGGATTGCCTCCTTTGTCACCGCGGCCGGGTCAGATGGAAGCCGCCCGTTTTCCTCGATTCTTTGCAGGTCTTCTGTGAATTCCTCCGGGTCAAAGGCTTCCCAGGCCCGGTGACTGCTCCTTTGCGCAAGCCCCGGCACGGCGGCAGCTCCTTTATTGATAACGTCTTCGATTCCACTTTTGTTTAACTGCAAATTTTCCCTCCCTTCGCCGAGCGGAATGTCACGGGCTATATCAACAGCGATTTTATCGGTATCAATCTCGCCTTTCGAAAAGGGTGTGCGTAACAGCCGCATTCCACAATTTATATCATAACCGACCGCAGGAGGCATAATTGCGCGGTCCAGTCCCAGCACGGCCCCGATTGGTATGCCGAAGCCAACATGAATATCAGCGGTCGCCAGAACCTTTTTAGCCGGCGGCAGTGACGCCGCATCATAAAGCTGACGGACAGCTTCAGGTTCAAGGTTGACGGCCTCTGAGGCGAAAATGGTTGCATCCGTAACCATTTGTCCCCGCCGTTCCATACGCAGGCGAAAAGGGTCGATGCGAACAAGTTTTGAGAACGACTCGGTCATTTCCGCCCCCCTGCTGAAAAAAGCCCATCCAATGCAGACATCGCTGCTGCACACAAACCAATAACTTTAATAAAATGGCATCTATTCATTTTTTTTTGTCCTATAAAAAATACTTGACTTCGGTCTTTATTCATCTTTTATCCATAGAGTTTATGCGAAATTACATCAATTTTACAAGCTTTTTATACGAAAAGTTAATAAGGAAAAAGTCAAATGGCTAAAGTCCACATTTATCAGCTTTTTCTCTGGGGGGGGCAAAATCACTTGACAAAGAACGATTTTAAAGTTAAACTGGGGTTGTTGGATGTAGGTACAGGCTGGGGAGTGTCTAATCCAAAACCGGCAAT
>JBAQFY010000327.1:0-10920 GCA_049287505.1 Sedimentisphaerales bacterium
GGCTGAGTGACGGTGGTCGGTTTCTCTGATGGTGCACCGCCGATCGCCTTGGCTAAGCCGAAGTCCAGCACCTTCACCTTACCTTCCGGCGTTATTTTGATATTGCCGGGCTTGAGATCGCGGTGGATAACATCATGCTCATGAGCTGCCGCCACTGCCTCAGCTATCTGCAAAGCTATCGTTAATGCCTCTTCCAGCTTAAGCGGTCTCTTTGCTATTCGCTCAGCCAGTGTCTGTCCGGGGACGTATTCGAGAACCAAATAACCAAGCGCTTCCTGCTCAATGATATCATAGATAACAGCGATATTTGGGTGATTTAAAGTGGCCAATAGTTGGGCCTCACGGCCGAAACGCGTCCGCGCAGTTGAGTCGGCCTGCAATTCAGGAGGCATACTCTTGATGGCAACAGAGCGGTCAAGCCTGGTATCACGAGCCAGATAGACCACTCCCATGCCCCCTCGGCCAATCATTTCGCGGATTTCAAAGCCCCCGAGTTTCCGGCCAACAAGATTTCCGCTCTCATCTGCGGTGTCGGAGCCACTCTCCTCCGCGTGAGTAAGGCTCGCAAACAGCTCATCGATTTTGCGTACATTTTGTATCATCTGCCTGATCCGATGCTCAAACTCAGGGTATTTCTTCACAAATTCGTCCAGGTCAGGCTGTTGGCCCTCTATCTGCGCATCAACGAATTGCTGCACGGCATCCTTGATGAATCTTTCCTGATTGTCGTCAATCTGCTCAGCCATCAGACACTCTCAAAAGTACTGGCCAGCGCCACTATCGCCCGCGAGACGAGCATCTTCACCGCACCGGCACTCTTGCCTAATCTTTCCCCTATCTGGCTGTAGGAGAGTTCTTCGATTTTTGCAAGCAGAATCACTTCCCTGTATTCGGGTCTCAGCTTATCTATGGCTTCCTCAAGTCTGGCTAAATCCTCTCTCTTCGCCATTATAGCGCTCGGCGTGGTAGCGTCAATGGGTCCAGGGGTTCCGGCAAACCTGCCGCCAGTGGTTGGCCCGCAGCTACCAAGACGAAGTTCCTTACGAATATCACGCTTGTCAGCGTGTAGCTTGTCTAAATTGTCGCGAAACGCGTTCTCGGCTATTTTAGATAGCCACCGGATAAAATCCCCCTCGTTCTCGTATGTGAAGTCTCCCAAACCCTCTAAGGCGTGAATAAAAACCTCTTGAACCAGGTCCATCGATTCCAGCTTCGAGCGGAGCTCCTTGCCTATGCGGAGGCGCACCATCCACCTTACCCGCTCGGCATAGACATGGCACAGTTGGTCCAACGCAGACGCGTCGCCTCCTTTTGCAAGAGTAACTAATTGCCGGGTCTTGTGGTTGCTACTATACCTCAAGTTTCGCTAACCTCCACGATTCAAAGATATTAAATAAATTTTACCAATTTTTGAAGAAAATCTCAATAAAAACCGTGCCCTTGCTCCTTTTTTTCCGTTGATAAGAGTAGGGTCAGCAAAGCCGAAAAGCCAAGTAAAAGAAAGTAAATAGAAACTCAGGCATTTAAGGAGAACAAAAATGAGCAAAACAAGCCCCAAAAAGTATATAGTAATAGTGTTGGTCTTTCTAATCAGCACAGGTAGTAACGCGAACGCAGATTTCACCTTTGGCACACCCACTTATCTTGGGCCGTCAGTCAATTCGAGTAGCTATGACGATGGATTGACAATATCGACCGATAGTCTGACGCTCTTCTTTGCTTCCGACCGGCATGCCGGGAGGGTTGGCAGTTGGGACATATGGCAATGCACAAGGGAAACAACAGAAGACGAATGGGGTCCGGCGGAAAATCTTGGGTCAACGGTCAATAGTCCACAGGGCGAGGGCTATCCAAGCATTTCGGCTGATGGTTTGGAACTCTACTTTTGCAGTCTATACTGGGTTTCTCAACGTCCGGGTGGATCTGGTGGCGCTGATTTATGGGTAACGAGACGCGCCTCTGTCTCAGACGACTGGAACACACCCGAAAATCTCGGGGCGCTGGTGAATAGCGCAAGTCATGAAAGTGAGCCAAGCATCTCGGCCGACGGCAGGACGCTCTACTTTACCTCCAACCGAGGAGGTGGCTCCGGCGGTTACGACTTGTGGGTAACGACACGGCCAACAACAAGCGACCCCTGGGGCGCACCCGTGAGTCTCGGAACGGTGGTCAATAGTACGGGCAACGATATGGGCCCGTGCATATTTGCCAACGACCTGGCACTTTTCTTTCGCAGCAATCGGCCTGGGGGCTATGGTCGAGCTGACATGTACATAACGACGCGAGCGACAACTTCTGATCCCTGGGGAGAACCGGTTAATCTTGGGCCAACTATCAATAGTTCCGAGCCCGAGTGTACGTCGTACATCTCGCCGGATGGACAGATCCTATACTTCAATGTGGACGAACCGTATGACTTTTGTCAGGCTCCGATCATCCCAATTGTTGACCTCAACGGCGACGGGATTGTCGATGCTGAAGACATGTGCATTGTGGTTGACTACTGGGGCACGGACGAGCCCCTGTGTGACATTGGCCCGATGCCTTGGGGCGACGGCATCGTCGATGTCCAAGACCTTATCGTCCTCGCTGAGCATTTATTTGAAGAACCGACGCTGGTTGCATACTGGAAGCTGGACGAGACTGAAGGCGAAATAGCCTACGACACCGCAAATAGTTATGACGGTACTTTACAAGGAGAGCCGACCTGGCAGCCTGAGGGCGGTATGGTCGATGGTGCGCTGCAACTCGATGGTATCGATGATTACGTAAATACACCCTTCGTTTTAAATCCAGCGGACGGGCCGTTCAGTGCATTTGCCTGGGTCAAAGGTAGTGCTCCAGGCCAAGTCGTTTTGTCGCAAATGGGTGGAGTGAATTGGCTTTGTGCGGATACATTGGAAGGTAACCTGATGACGGAGCTTAAAGGCCCCGGTCGTTCCAGCGTTCCCTTGCTTTCCAAAACAGTCATCACCGATGGGAGCTGGCACCGCATAGGTCTTGTCTGGGATGGTTCGAACAGAACGCTTTACGTCGATGACGCCGCAGTGGTAGAAGACACACAGGCCAATCTTGAAAGCTCATATAACGGCTTTTACATCGGTACCGGCAAGGCTATGGAACCCGGTACCTATTGGTCCAGCCTGATTGATGATGTCCGCATCTATAACCGAGCGATAAAGCCATAGAAAATCGCGTCCCTGGGGCAATAGGCCAATTCAGAAAGAAACAAAACGCTTAGAATAACCACACACCATTACATTTGTCTAAAGGGCTGGCAGACCGATACCCTGCCAGCCCTTTTCTTTTTTATTTGACACATTCGGCGTTACTCTTGTTTATGTTCCAAGTTACATAAAACCAGCCGACGGGACAGAAGCCACGATTATCGCTTGTCCGC
Organism: Sedimentisphaerales bacterium; assembly: GCA_049287505.1. Classification (GTDB taxonomy): domain Bacteria; phylum Planctomycetota; class Phycisphaerae; order Sedimentisphaerales; family Anaerobacaceae; genus NIOZ-UU13. Next base: position 3,401 of record JBAQFY010000327.1, read on the forward strand.
CGTAGTTTTAGCGAAGGCGGAAGTATCGAGTATCGAGATAAGATTTAATTGTCGCTCTGGCCGATAACGAGAGCATTTGCAGTAAAACTACTAAACCCGCAGGCAGAAAAGACCGATTTTCTTCTAATCAATATGTTTCTAAATAAACAGCAAATTTTCTTTGACAATGCTTCTTGTAAGTCGATAATTAGCGCAAAATGGTTTGTTATCGGATGTTAAGCTAAAGCCAAGGGATTGGTTCATCGGCGAGTGCTTCTCGGCTTACGCAGGTTATATTTAATGACGAGCGAAACAAATTATGATACGGTCTTCGGAAAAATGGCGATTGAGCAGGGACTCTGCACCGATGATGAGCTGCGTCACTCACTTGAGGAGCTGGAATCTCGCAGTAAGGTCAATCCTGCAATACTTAAAGACCTTATGGTCGAGCTGGGCTACATCACGGAAACCCAGGCCGAGAGGTTAAAAACAGGCATAAAAGAAAGCAAAGTTGCTGCACATAAGATTCCCGGCTATAAAATAGTCGGCAAGCTCGGTGCCGGTGCGATGGCGGTCGTTTACAAAGCGAGGCAATTGAGTTTGAATCGCATGGTCGCCATCAAGATTTTGCCGAAGCGCTTCAGCGAAAATCCGGAGTACGTCGAACGGTTTTACAGAGAAGGCCAGGCCGCTGGCATGCTCAATCACCCCAATATCGTCCAGGCCATCGACGTCGGCGAGGCAGGGGGATACCACTATTTTGTTATGGAGTATGTTGAGGGCAAGACCATAGCTGATGATTTGGCGGCGGGAAAGGTCTTTGAGGAAGCCGAAGCGCTGGACATAATCATTCAGGTTGCTAAAGCCCTTGCTCACGCTCATGCCTGTAGTCTAATTCACCGTGACGTCAAGCCCAAGAACATAATGATAAGCACTAACGGCACGGTCAAGCTTGCCGATATGGGTTTGGCCCGCGAGACAACAGACATCGAGGCGGCACAGAGCGAGGCGGGCAAGGCTTACGGAACGCCGTACTACATTGCACCCGAGCAGATTCGAGGCAAGATAGACATCGACGGCAGGGCCGACATTTACGGCCTAGGGGCAACACTCTACCACATGCTCACAGGCCGTGTGCCGTTTATGGCGGAAGATTCCGCCGATGTTATGCGGAAACACCTCAGGGAAAAACTGATTCCGCCCGACCATATAAATACCTCACTGTCGGCAGGGGTCTCCGAAGTCATTGAAATTATGATGGCAAAGAGGAGAGAAAAACGATATAATGATATTGAAGAACTGCTGACGGATTTAGAGGCACTTCGCGAGGGTCGGCCACCGCTTCAGGCGCACAAAAGATTTGATGTGTCTATATTCGAGCAGTTGGAAAAGGGGGATGCCATTGAAAAAGAAGAAGGTTACAAAGAAGAGGCCGTCACCCAGTACCGAATGGCGATATTGATTTTAAGCACAGTATTGGTATTATTCTTTGTGATTATTCTTATCCTGTTGCTTCGTAATCAATAGTCATTAAAATTGTCATCCACGTGAAACTTGTCCTTGACTCCTACCGGGGAGTGGGACAATAATCAATAGTCATTAGTATAGCGTTTCGTAAATATCGCTACTATGCTGGAGTGAGATTGCTTCGTCGCTCGCCTCTAAGGGGCAAACTCCTCGCAATGACGGAGGGCTGCATTCGTCGTCATTGCGTGCGAGGCGCAGCCAAGCGTGGCAATATCGTAGTCGTACTATTTCTGAAATGAAGTATTAGTTAGTGTTGTCATCCCCGTGCAACTTGTCCTCGACTCCGTTCGGGGAGCGGGGACAATAATCAATTTATATTACAACGCTGCTTAGATTCAACCGGTCGGTAATAAACTTTTATTGTATAAATACTTACGGCAATTGCGCTAATTTCGAAATCCGAAACAATCTTTTACTAAATCCGAATATCGAAACCCGAAACAAATCTGAAATTCAAATGTTCAAATTTTTTAAAAACTTACTGTTTTGGTCACGCCTGTTAGAAGCGTGCGTATCCGCATTTGAATTTTAGTCATTAGATATTGTGTCCTCCGTAAGGAGTCCTTAGGACTGCGGAGAATTTCGAGTTTCGTGCTTCGTGCTTTTCTTTGAGCTTCGGATTTTAACGTAAAAACCAGATTTCCACGATTAAGTAACGCTGTAATATTAACTTATGCCCCGAGGCGGTGCATATTTTTCAACCGAGGAGCTCGTTCGGGTCCTCAGCCATTACGACATCGGCATAATCATTCAGATAAAGCCCTTGTCAGGGGGCAATAAACGTGCGCTGAAAATGGCGGTTGTGTCCGAGCAGGGCAAGTTCCTTCTTAAACGTCGTCCGAAAGGCAAAGATGACCTCTGCAGGGTGGCCTTCGCACATGCGGTGCAAAGCCATCTGGCAACTAAAGCCTTTCCGGTTACCTCTTTGCTGGCAACTCGCGATAAGAATAATACCCTCCTGCAATTGAATCATCACATTTACGAGCTTTTTAAGTTCGTTACAGGCACCCGGTACGACGGCTCAGAAGAAGCTACTATCGATACTGGTCGGCAGTTAGCTAAATTTCACAGGCATTTGGCTGACTTTGCTTACGCGTCCGCCATAGGCGGATTAAAGAGTTGCTTCCACGATTCTTCCACCGTTCGCAGACATCTGAAAACGCTCAGCTCCGATAGGCCAACCAATCCGAATAAGAAATTACGGAACACCGCCGAGGCCTTGTTGACGCTTTATAACGAATCGTCTGTCCGTGTTAACGAATTGGGCTTCGACTCGTGGCAGCATCAGGTTGTACACGGCGACTGGCATCCGGGTAATATGCTTTTTTCCAAGCACAAACTTGCCGCGGTCCTCGACTTCGATTCGGTCAGGATTGCTCCGCCTCTTACCGACCTTGCCAACGGGATGCTGCAATTTTCCATTGTGGCTAATCGGCCGAACCCAAACGATTGGCCGGACTACTTCGACCAGGACAAACTCATTCAGTTCCTGAATGGTTACCGTGGGGTTATCAATTTAGACGAGAATAAATTGGATTCGCTGGTTGATTTGATGATTGAGACGATGATAGCCGAGGCCGTGCTGCCGATAGTAGCGACCGGCTTCTTCGGACATCTCAGCGGGACCGATTTCCTCGAAATGATTCTTCGCAAAGCAAATTGGCTCAAGAAAAACCGCAAGGAGCTAACCGAAGGAATCAGTTAGTGGCGAGTGATTGATTGATGAGTGGTGAGCTAAAGCGCCTAAAGTGAGCTAAAGTTGGATGGCAGGAGACAGAAGACAGAAAACAGAATACGGAGGACAAAAGGCAGACGGCGGTAGGATTTTCGGTTGCAGGCTTGACAGGCCGGATGGTATGGGTAGTGTTGTCCACAAATAAGCGATCCCCGCTCCCCGATCGGAGCCGATGGAAGGCAGGCGTGGACAAGATTGATGATTTGGGTATTTATTTGTAAAGAACTGCAGGTTTTGACGTATGAACTTTGTGCATGTGTTCACATGCACAAAGTCTTAAATGAACAGAATATTTCACTACTGTCCGGTTGTTTGATTTGGAAAATGTTATAACGATTTAAATAACATTAGGTTAAAAGAAAAAATGACTGTAATCGATTTGAAATCACTTTTAGACTCAGGCCATTTCAATTTGAAAAATATCAAGGAGATGGCCGATGAATACCGGACAGACAGTCTTTTCGCAAATAATGGATTTTCTCCCGCTACGAGATTTGAGAAAGTGTGTCAAACGATATCGAGGAAATTACAAGGTTCAAAGGTTTTCATGCATGGATCAGTTCCTATGTATGGCATTTGCTCAACTAACCTATCGCGAAAGTCTCCGAGATATAGAAGCATGTTTGAGAGCGATGCAATCCAAACTCTATCACATGGGAATCCGCGGCAGAGTTTCAAAGTCAACTTTGGCCGACGCAAACGAAAACAGAGATTGGCGTATCTACGCCGACTTTGCCCAGGTGTTGATTCATATTGCCAGAGGTCTTTACACCAAAGAAGAATTCGGGATAGAATCGGACCAGACAGTTTACGCACTCGATTCGACAACAATAGATTTATGCCTGTCACTATTCCCATGGGCAAAGTTTCGCAAGCACAAAGCAGGAGTAAAGCTTCATACACTTTTGGACTTACGCGGCAATATTCCCACGCTTATACGCATTACAGAAGCTCTCGTTCACGATGTCAACCTCCTCGACGATATCATTCCGGGAGCTGGAGCATTTTATATCATGGACCGTGGATACCTCGACTTCGCTCGTCTTTACATATTCCATCAATGCCTGGCGTTCTTTGTAACTCGGACAAAAGAAAACTTTCAATTTCGTCGATTGTACTCTCATCCCGTAGACAAATCGACCGGTTTGCGGTGCGATCAGACAATTGTGCTGACAGGCTTTTATTCATCGAAAGATTATCCCGAAAGACTTCGGCGGATCCGCTATGTGGACAAAGAAACGGAACAGAATCTGGTGTTTCTAACCGACTGTTTTACATTGCCGGCGATAACTATCGCTCAGCTTTACAAGTGCCGCTGGCAGGTGGAACTGTTCTTCAAATGGATCAAGCAGCATCTTCGTATCAAGGCATTCTTTGGCACTACCGAGAACGCTGTGAAGACACAGATATGGATTGCAATCTCGGTTTATGTGTTGGTAGCAATAATAAAAAAACAACTGGACCTGGAATTGAATCTCTACACAATTCTACAGATTTTAAGTGTAACCTTATTCGAGAAAGTGTCTATTTTACAGGTACTTATGGAAGCTGGTTACAAAACTGATGATACTGATTTTTGTAACCAGTTGATGTTATTCGACTTATAACCGGACAGTAGTGATTTTCAATATCTAACAGTCAATGTTCAAATTTTAAGATGTGAGAAGTTTTTTCAGGTGAGGTAATTCTTATGGACAATAACCGACAGAAGTTGCCCGGAAGACACGGGGAGGGACTCCGCTTCGCGGGAACCCAAACAGACATCCGGCTAAATCGCCGGAATCTGCTGAAAATGGTGGCTGCCGGAACGGCTGTGGCGGTGCTGCCAACGTATGCACAACAGCCAAAGAATAAGACCGGCAAATCGCCGGTGCAAACTGTTCTGCCGCGATGGCGAGGTTTCAATCTGCTGGATATGTTCACAATGCGAAGCAGAGGCGATTTCCAGGAAGACGATTTCCGCTGGATGCACGACTGGGGCTTTGACTTCGTTCGCTTACCGATGTGCTATCGGCTGTGGATAGAAGATGGAGACAATTATAAAATCCACGAGCCAATGTTAGAGAAGCTCGACCGGGCTGTGGAGCTTGCCGATAAATACGGTCTCCACGTCAGTCTGAATTTTCACCGCGGGCCGGGATATTCGGTGAACAGAGAGTTCACCGAGCCGTTCAATCTCTGGAAGGACAAAGAGCCGCTCGATGCATTCTGCTTCCACTGGCAGATGCTTGCCAAACGCTATCGGGGTGTCTCGAAAGACAAGCTCAGCTTCGATTTAATCAACGAGCCTCCTTCGATTGGCCAGACTATGAGCCGTGCCGACCATGAGCGGGTAGTCCGGACGGCGGTGGCAGCCATACGCGAAATAAATCCCGACCGTATTGTCATAGCCGATGGTATAAGCTGGGGCAATGAACCTGCGCCGGAATTGGCCGACCTGGGGATCGCACAGAGTACACGGGCTTATCAGCCTATGTTTATCAGCCACTATATGGCCTCGTGGGTTCGAGGCGAGAAGTTCCCTATGCCGGCCTGGCCCGGGCACGACTGGGACCGTAACCGCCTGGAACAGCACTACCAGAAATGGGCCGACCTTGCTAAAAAAGGCGTCGGCGTGCACTGCGGTGAAGGCGGCGCCTATAACAAAACCCCGCACAAAGTAGTATTGGCCTGGCTGCGGGATGTCCTGGAAATACTTACCGACCACGGCATTGGCTTGGCTATCTGGAACTTTCGCGGGTCATTCGGTATTCTCGACTCAGGCCGAAAAGATGTGGAGTACGAAGACTTCCACGGCCATAAACTCGACCGCAAACTGCTGGAACTATTACAGGAATTCAAATAGACAAGTCTCGTAACGGATTGGAATCTACTGTCATTTCTAAAAAGAAATTGTAACTTTTTGTCATTCCCGCAAAAGCGGGAATCCAGTTTTTTTATCTGGATTCCGTGTCAGGTACGGAATGACTCCGGTGAAAAAGTTGTACTTATTTGATAGAAACGGCACTACTTTTCATAATCGGGGAAGTTACTTTGGCTCTGCGTACTAAGAATTCTCGTTCTCGTATTGAAATACAGCCTCTATCGGTACGCCGAAAGCGTGGGCTATTTTAATGGCAAGGGGCAGTGAGGGGGCATATTTCCCGGCTTCGATGGCAATAATAGTCTGGCGAGTTACGCCTACTCTGTCAGCCAACTGCTGCTGGGTTATTTGGCCATTCTCAAAACGCAGACGACGAATCTGATTGCTGAGATGAGCGCTATTCATCGTCCCGCTCCCTCGCAAATTGGACCAGAATCGCCGCAGACTGAACAAATATGGCTAAGAATAGCCCAGAGAGAAACAAGACCGGCAGGATATAGGCAGGCACAGGATTTTTCGCTCCGACGATGAAGAAAACAGTAAAAGATGCGCAATACAGGAACAAGATGAAGACACAACTCGACAATGCGCGGGCTTTTTGAGCAATCTTTTTCTCCCGCTCGTCGAATTTGCTCCAACTCTTTATGTTTCGCAGATACGATATTAGCCCGACAATCAGCCCGCTTATCAAAAACGATGTCAGGCCCACAATGCTCTTTGTATCCATATAAACCATCAGCCCCATACCTGCGCCTGCTATGATAACACAAAGTGTTACCGCCCCTATTTCTGCCCATGCTCTTTTCTCTAATCGATTCATAATTCTTCTCCTTTTTCACTCCGGCCGTACTGAATCAGGGAAGCCAGACCCTGCACAAACGTAAAAATGACAAGACCCCCCAAAAGTATCAGGGGCATCACGTTAACTGAAATAGAGCCATGTGGACCAACGATGCACCAGGCAATCACGCATGCAGCAACGAAATATAACCAAAGCACGACATAAGCGGCCATAACCGCTTTTTTGTGAATTAATTGGTCTCGCTCATCGAAACTAACCTTCTTTTTTCCTTTGCGGATTTTGCCGCAAATAAAAGGAAATAACCAAAATAAGCCGCCCCAGATGACAATGCTTGCAAACATAAATACTGGTGCGAAGGATATTCCCCTGTCATAAGCAATAAATACGGCAACTCCGCCTGTGATGAGAAAACAAGGTAATCCCAAAAACAGCCAAATCCATGATTCTTCCTGTGCTTTACTCATTGTTTTTCTCCTTTATCCCCCGGCCATATTGAGCCAGAACCGCCACAGAGTAAACCAGCATAACAATAAGGAATACGCCGAGATTGATGATTGGCAGCAGGCTAACCGGCATCCAGCCTTCCTGTCCGATGGCAAACCATGGGATTAGGC
>JBAQFY010000328.1:0-2692 GCA_049287505.1 Sedimentisphaerales bacterium
GCTAAAAGGTGTAGATGACCTCGTTATCAATTTTTTCTGGCGGCGCCGAGCATTGGGGGATTTTTACTTTGTTGGTCGCTGCTTCTGCTCAAGCCCGGCAACTTGCCCGGTCGGTAAGCTTTAACAAATTCGGCGCCGCGTTGCAGGGCTTTGGTATTTACCGGCAATGTTTTATGGTATCGCTCGGCAAGGACATCGGGCAGGGCTTGAGCCGCCCCGTCGGCAGTGAGTCCGCCTGTGGCGGTTCGCTTTTGCAAATACACGCCCAGCGCTATCATATTAGCGCTTTTCTGACTGCCTAATTCGACAGCCAATTCATCAGCAGGCACCGCAATTATCTCGATTGAGTCATCCAGCTGCGGCTCAGTGTCAATCAGGGAGCTGTTCATTATCAGCAATCCGCCTTTTTTCAGTCGCGGGCCGAATTTGTTCAGCGAGGCCTTGTTCATTACAATCAGTGAATCGGGCCTGCCGACGACGGGGCAGGCGATTTTTTCCTCTGCGATAACGACCATACAATTAGCGGTGCCGCCTCGAACCTCGGCGCCGTAGGAGGGCATATAGGTTACCTCTTTGCCGGCCTTCATTGCGGTCTGGGCCAGCAGTTTGCCGGTCAGCATAATTCCCTGTCCACCGAAACCGGCAATGATAACCTCTTCGTAAAAACCGTTCGCTGTCATTCTGAATCCTTCAAGCGTCCCAGCGGGAAAACTTTTGTCATTTCCTTTTCAATCCATTCCATCGCCTTGGCAGGAGGCATTCGCCAGTATGTCGGGCAGGGGCTGAGCAGCTCAACGAGCGACAGGCCCTGTGCGCCATTTATCTGTAATTCGAAGGCGTGCTTCAGAGCCTTTTTGGCTTTGCGGACCTGAGCAGGGCTGCTGAGAGCACAACGCTCGATATAAATTACACCCGGCAGCACGGCTAATAATTCTGAGACACAAAGCGGATAACCCTCCTGGGCAGCAGTCCGGCCCTTTGGTGTTGTCGCTGTTACCTGGTCAATCATTGTTGTTGGGGCCATCTGGCCGCCTGTCATTCCATAGACGGCATTATTAATAAATATGACGGTTATCTGCTCGCCCCGATGTCCGGCGTGAAGAATCTCACCAGCTCCTATACTTGCCAGGTCGCCGTCGCCTTGATAGGAAAAGATTATTTTGTCCGGATTTGTCCTTTTCATACCCGTCGCCACGGCTGGTGCTCTGCCGTGCGCGACCTCTATCATATCAACGTCGATGTAATCATATTCCAAAACCGCACATCCTACTGGTGCTATGCCGATGGAGCGGTCACGTATGCCAAGCTCATCGATGGTCTCGGCAATCAATCGATGAGCAATCCCGTGCCCGGATCCGGGGCAATAATGCGTCGGACAATCTTTAAGCGTAGGTGTTCGTGTAAATACTGTTTTCATATTTCATATTTAGCCCCCGGTTTTACCGGGTATATGTTTAACCAGGGAAAAACCATCCCCAAAGCCTTCGGCTTTGAGGCTGCCACCCAATAAAATTGATAAAGAATGAGTGGCAGCCTCAAGCGCAGGACTCCAGCGAAGCGGAGTCCAAGCTGGGGGATGGCCATTTAAACCACACAAGGCTAAACACGTACTTTATCGGGGGTTTTCTCATCGCGCATTTTTTAACGTTAATTGTTTAATTTTTTCAAGCAACTCATCGACAGTAGGCACACCGCCGCCGGGTCGGCCGTAAAATACTACGGGTGCTTTTCCAGCTACAGCCAGTTTTACATCCTCGACCATTTGGCCGGTGCTCATTTCAACGGTCAGGAAGATACGAAACCGTATAGGTCCGGCTCCGACGGATTCGTCAGCGGCCCTGCTGATTTGCTCTGTTGGAAACGGCCACAGCGTGATGGGGCGTATCCAGCCGACCTTTATTCCTTCTTCTCTGGCTCTGGTTACTGCCCCTTGGACGATTCTTGCTGCGACGCCGTATGCAATCACTATTATTTCGGCATCGTCAACTTCGTATTGCTCGCAGAGGACTTCATTTTTTTGCACCTGTTCGTATTTGGCCTTGAGCTTGTTGTTGTGCTTTTCCAGCACTCCCTCACCAAGCCATAATGAGCGGACGATGTTTTGCTCTCTGCCTTTGGCGCCGGTCAGTGCCCAGTTTTTGGGGGGCAGCTCACGCCTTGGTTTTTTCTCTAATACTATTGGCTCCATCATCTGGCCCAAGATGCCGTCGGCCAGGATAACAACGGTCATTCGGTACTGGTCGGCCAGGTCGAATGCAAGCGGCATACAATCGACCAGCTCCTGGACGCTCGATGGTCCGAGGACGATGGTTCGGTAATCGCCGTGTCCGCCGCCGCGAGTGGCCTGGAAGTAATCGCTCTGTGACGGCGCAATGTTCCCTAAGCCCGGGCCGCCCCGCATTACGTTGACAACCACCGCGGGCAGCTCGGCGCCGGCCAGATAGCTTATTCCTTCCTGCATCAAGCTGATGCCGGGACTGGATGAGCTTGTCATAGCCCTTTTGCCGGTGGCAGAAGCCCCGAATACCATGTTAATCGCAGCCAGCTCACTTTCGCTCTGCACAAAGACTCGGCCTTCCTCCGGCATTCTTTGAGACATATAGGCGGGGATTTCGTTTTGCGGCGTAATCGGATAGCCGAAATACGCATCGCAGCCGGCAAGAATAGCCGCCTCCGCCAGCGCCTCATTGCC
>JBAQFY010000329.1:0-1566 GCA_049287505.1 Sedimentisphaerales bacterium
TGAACCGTATAAAGGATTTCTTTAACGAGCATATCTGGACCTTGAAAAAAGAGTATGTTGAGATATGCTTTGCAACTCTCGGCGAAGACGCCGGCATAATCGGCGCCGCCGCCCTTGCCCGGCACACCAAACAGCAAGGCAAATTGATGTAACCTAAAGAGTACATCCTTTATAAATAATATATCCGTCCGGCCAGGTGCATCTTTTTCCCCACGCTGATTTCCACATAATTGCAGCCAGGAATCTGCGGTTTTTGAAAAGAAAAAGGATAGGGGCATTTCTGCCGTTTTGCAGTTGACCTCAAGAACAGGCTCTGATACAATTATGTTTAATAACTGCAGCGGGAGCATCTTGTTGCCATTTCAATTCGTTTCGTCCGGTAAGGCAGTTTATGGCTTAGCCATATAAGCGCAAGGCGTTTGTTCTGTGGCCCCGAAAGGCCGGCAGAGGAGGTTAAAAAACATGACTAAGGCCGAAAATTCAAAAATTATCCGAACAATCACTGTATTAATAACAATCTGCTCTTTAAGCTTCCCTGCCTATGCTAAATACAGCGGCGGTAATGGAGAGCCTAATGACCCGTACCAGCTCGCTACGGCGGAGGACCTGCTCCTGCTTGGCGATAGTCCCGAAGATTACGATAAGCACTTCATCCTGACAGCCGACATCGACCTGGACCCGAACCTCCCCGGACGAAAGGTCTTCGATAAGGCCGTCATCGCACCGGATGTCAACGAAACGAACGAGTATTTTGACGGCACTCCGTTCACCGGGACATTTGACGGCAATGGCCATGTGATCTCGCATGTGACCGTCGAAGGGATCGGCTATCTTGGCTTGTTTGGCAGATTGGGGTCTTCGCCACGCGATGCACCGGCCGGCGGCAAACCCACAACAACGCGAGATGAAAGACCGGGGGCGGAGGTTAGAAACCTGGGGGTATTGAACGCCAGTATTACTGGTTCAAGCGGCTATGTCGGCGGGCTGGCCGGATGGGTCGGGGACGTCGCGATCTTCGGCTGTTACTCGACGGGGACAGTCTCAGGAAACGGATCCATCGGAGGATTGGTCGGCCATAATGGGGTGGCGATTTGGAGCGAAAGAAGAAGCTTCGACCCCGTAATACGTGTGGGTGGGCGTATAGCCAACTGCTATTCGACGTGCAGCGTCACAGGGACAGCTACTGTCGGTGGCTTGGTGGGGTACAATGATGCGGGCAGTATCACGACCTGCTATTCTGCTGGCCGGGTCTCAGGAAACGACCCGGTTGGGGGTCTGGTGGGGTCTCCCGGCTACGGCACCACAAGCGAGTGCTTCTGGGACACACAGACCTCTGGCCAGGCGACCAGTGCCGGCGGTACGGGCAAGACCACGGCCGAGATGCAGACGGCGACGACGTTCATGTGCTGGGCGAGCGAAGGTGTGTGGACAATTGATGAGGGTAGAGGTTACCCCCGACTCTCATGGGAGAATGGGCCCGGGCAACCGATAGTTCGAGCGTACTGCTATGGCGGGGGCAGTGGAACGGAGGGCGATCCCTATTTGATCTGGACGGCTGAGCAACTC
>JBAQFY010000330.1:0-4792 GCA_049287505.1 Sedimentisphaerales bacterium
CCGTAAACGATGTCTACTAGGTTGTGGCGGTTCTGACGCCGGCACGGCCGAAGCAAAAGTGTTTAGTAGACCGCCTGGGGAGTACGGCCGCAAGGCTAAAACTCAAAGGAATTGACGGGGGCTCACACAAGCGGTGGAGCATGTGGATCAATTCGAAGCAACGCGTAGAACCTTACCTGGGTTTGAAATGCACGGATTAGTCCCGGGAAACCGGGATGACGCGATTTATCGTGGAACGTGCACAGGTGCTGCATGGCTGTCGTCAGCTCGTGTCGTGAGATGTCGGGTTAAGTCCTTTAACGAGCGAAACCCTTGCCGTTAGTTGCCAGCGGGTTATGCCGGGGACTCTAGCGGGACTGCCGGTGTTAAACCGGAGGAAGGTGGGGACGACGTCAAGTCATCATGGCCTTTATACCCAGGGCCTCACACGTGCTACAATGGCGGCTACAAAGCGACGCGAGACCGTGAGGTGGAGCAAATCGCAAAAAAGTCGCCCCAGTTCGGATTGCAGGCTGGCAACTCGCCTGCATGAAGTTGGAATCGCTAGTAATCGCGTATCAGCTACGACGCGGTGAATATGTTCCTGAGCCTTGTACACACCGCCCGTCAAGTGATGGGAGTTGGGAGTACCCGAAGTCGGTTTGCTAACCCGCAAGGGAAGCGGCTGCCGACGGTAAGCCCGATGACTGGCACTAAGTCGTAACAAGGTAGCCGTAGGGGAACCTGCGGCTGGATCACCTCCTTTCTAGGGATAAACTAGAACCCGGCCGATTACTATCGGCAGGTGTATGTCAGGCATTTTCGCTGCCAGGCTTAACTGTACTTGATATTAAGCCCCGCGTTTCGACGCGGGGCTTTCTTTTTCAAATTAACTAATCACAAATTAACCAATTAACTAAAACCATCTGCCTGCCCTGCTTGCCCTCCGGAGCTTTAGCGAAGGTGGGATTCGAATTTCCGGCCGTAGGCCGGCGTCAGTCCTTTCGCTGCACAAACCCCCAAGATAAACTTGGGGGCTAACCAAAAGATATTAACTGTTACTTGATATTAATCCGCCTGAGGCGGATTAAAGCCCTGTGGGGAACCGCGGGGCTTTTTTTATTTGTATAAAAGCTATCAGAAAGTTATAATAATATTATGGTTAGGCCATCATACAAAACGATAAGAATATATGCCGACACGTCGGTTTTCGGCGGCGTATTCGATGAGGAATTCAAAGCGGCAAGCAAAGCTTTTTTTAACTCCGTCAAAAAGACAAGATTCATCCTGGTAACTTCTGAGCTTGTCAGACAAGAAATAAAGGCCGCAGCCGAAGCTGTGCGAAAGATATTTCAAGATGTTTTGCCATTTGCGGAGATTGCGGAAGTAACAGCAGAGGCGATAAAACTGCAACAGGCCTATATTTACGCAGGAATTGTTGCGAATATGTATGCCACCGACGCTTTGCATGTGGCTTTGGCAACCACTTCGCAGGTGTCAGCTATTGTTAGCTGGAACTTCAAGCATATAGTTAACTTTCAGAAGATTCCGTTATATAATGCAGTAAATGTCCTGCAAGGCTATCGTGAGATTGCGATTTACTCCCCACCGGAGGTGATTGAGTATGAAGACTAAGACATTCGATTGTGTTCAGATGAAGCGTCAGGGTGCTGAGATAATTCGAAAGGAACTGGAGGGCAAGTCATTCGAACAACAACTTGAGTATTGGCAAAAGGGAACAATAGAATTGAAGAAACTCCAACAGAAACTGCGCAAAAAGACGTGATGCTGAAAGTCAGGCCTTTCGCTGCCGACTTAACTGTTCTTGAATAATTAGCCCCCGGACCTGTGCCGGGGGCTTTTTTGTTACCCTGCCCACAGGTGGCAGGGCTAATCAAAGTAGGATTTGCCAAAGCGCCAACCAAGCATTATTATTTGTGTTATATCCAGAATTATCGGATATATGGTAACGTGGACTACATACGGCAGTTGGCTACCCGGTGATGAAAGAGGGTATGTAGAAAACGGCCGAATCCTACCTGGTAATTCAAATATCTTAGAAAGACACAGAAAACGGCAGAAAGCTTCAACCGTAAAACTAAATAAGGCAGAAAAGGAAATCGTCCACAAAACAATCCTCTCCGAAGCAGAAAGTATCAACCATAAGATTAAGTCCTTAGTAGTATGTACAAACCATGTGCACCTCGTGGCAAGACCTCATTCGGAGTCCATTAAGGACACAGTCGGCAGATACAAGAGTATGACCACACGTGCCCTCTGGCAACATGGCCGTAAAGGCCGTATTTGGACCAAAGGTTATGACAAGAGATTTTGTTTCACCGAAGAAAAACTTGCGCAGAGAATCCGGTATGTAAACAAACACAACCTCCATTAGCTCCCGGACATGTGCCGGGGGCTTTTATTTCGTGCCGGGGGCTTTTATTTCGCGCCGGGGGTTTTTATTTATACTGGGAGCTTCTAATTGTTCCGGGGGCTTTTATTTCGGACGGGCCTTTCGTCGTTTCTCAGGGCTGGCCGGGCTTAATGTCACCAGTCTCTGAACCTGTGATAGTCATGCCTTTCCATGTCTCGGTAAGCGTAGGGATGATTGGGTCGTACCGGCCGAGTGGGCAGATACCGTGGGTGGGTTACAATAACTTCGTGGCGCGCGTACCCGCGGTGGTACTCCCTGACAAAGGTACAGCCGGCAAGGGAGATTGTCAGTATCGCAAGTATGATGGTTACTATTAGCGGTTTCATTTTAGTGCTCCTTTCGCTTTTCTGTTGGTTTTGAATCGAGCTTCGGGTCTCCAACGTTTCTTTCGATTCGCGAAGCTCGCTGTTTCACAACAGAATGCACATCTTTAATTTTAAGCTCTCGGCAACTTCGTCTCTATAGATATAAGGCAGTAAAAGCCAAAGGAGTAACGAATATTTCAGATACGCAGCTTGTGTCGGGAAGCTGTTTAGGGGATTAGTTAATTTTTGAGGAGTGAGTTAAAGTGCCTAAAGTGAGCTAAAGTTGGAAGACAGAAGAAGGAAGAAAAAAGTAAAAAAAAGTCCGTCTAAAGCCGGATAAACTCCGGGGCAGAAAGGTAAAAGGGCAGTATTAGTGAATTAGTGAATTAGCGAATTAGCGAATTAGTGAATTAGCGAATTAGAGATTAGAGAATTGGAGAATTGGAGGATCAAGACAGAAGACAGACATCGAGGGAATATTGAATATCGAACAAGGAATATCGAATATCGAACAAAGAATATGGAATGGTGAAAGGTTGTAGGTGAGGTCGAGGGCAAGATTGCAGGGGCCCCCGATCGGAGTCGAGGGCAGGCAGGCGGGGGATTATCAGGAGAGATTCTTAGTCATCTCGGCCAGCCGGGTCAGGCACAAGCCAGACCACGTCTCCAAGGTATCCCGGACTTCGTGCAGCTCGGCAAGTGTCATAAAGGCCATCTGGGTTATCATCTGCTCTCGCTTGCTGACCTTCGGGGCATCCAAAATCCAATGGTGGACTATTCCGAGATGTACACTTCCAACCTCATTGGATTCATCATTGAGGAGGGCAACAACACTATCAGTGTGGGTCGTTTCTACGGACACTTCTTCGGCAACCTCGCGCTCAACGGCGGTAAGATATGTTTCGTAGAAGTCGGTATTGAATAAGGGCATGTCATCAGCGGGATTTATGTGGCCTCCTATGCCGATGGACCTGTTTCCGACAAGACGGGTCTCCCCGGCCCGCCTTCCCCTAATATAGCTAAGGTACCTGCCTTGGTAACTGATGAGCACGTATGGAATGAGCTGCTTGTAGGCGGGATTTTCTTCCACTTGCGAGCGAGGCATGAAACGCGGGACGCCTTGAATAAAGAACTTGCGGAGATAACGAGCCACGTCAAATGTGAGTCCCTGGAACATCCCCACCTCTTCAAGGACTTTTCGTTCGATAACCAGTACCTGCTCTTCCTGGGGCATGCGGTTACTCTTTTTATACGCATATAAACATACTATGGCTGTCAAATATTCATTTTCGAATATATTCTATTTTGCCCCCGCTGTAAAGATAATCTAATACCGCGATGGATATTCTCGTGACAGTTCGAAAGTCGTCTGAATCGGAGTCCCGTTCGACTGCGCTCCCACCTTCGCAGAAGCTTCGGAGGGCAAGCAGGGCAAGCTTAACCGTTCTTGATTCAAAAGGCCCGTCTTCGGACATGACTTTTTTTATCATTCCCGAAAAAGGGTGCTGCCTTCGTCAAAGGAAAAAGATACTGGTACGCACCGAAATAAAACCCTGACATCGAATCGACAGCACAGAACTTTAGAAAAGAAGCTCCGGTATTATCATCCAATGGAGCTGCCATTGATTATCATCAGAATAACCCAAGCATACGATACAGCCATTCTTGAAGGCCACCGTGTTGGATGATTTGGAATTAGTTAAAAGCAGTGATGCGAGATTGCTCAGAAAAGGCAGATGTCCGACAATCATAATGTCCCGGTTAGCCGATACAATTTCATCTTTTATAGCCTCAACATAATCATTTGGCGCAAGACCTACTTGAGCAGCCATTTCTTTTCTAACTTCGATTACTTCAGCAAGAATCTCGGCTGTCTGCTGCGCGCGCTTCTTGCCGCTATGCCACAAATAATCGACGGACAAGTCCAGGGCTTTGATAAATGCAGCGACTTTCTGTATTTCCCGGCGTCCTTCTTCGCTCAGTGAGCGTTGGGAGTCAGCCTCCTTTGAGGCAGACTTTGCATGCTGGACAAGATATAGTCTCATTTCGAATCTCCTTTTGACAGAATTTTCGT
>JBAQFY010000331.1:0-1855 GCA_049287505.1 Sedimentisphaerales bacterium
CACTCCATCTATCCGCCCCTTTATATTCGACAACAAGAATACGACCGTCTTTCAACTGCACCACAAAATCGGGATAGAATTTATCCGTGGACGTCGGCATCCAAAATGAATAGTCCTCTCTCTCGAGGTTTCTCACCCAATATTCAACTTCTTCCAGACCATCAATAAACGCTGCACATTCCGCCTCTTCTCCGTTCATAATTGCCATTAAAGCCTTCTGCAAAATACGCAACTTTATATTAAATAATGACTTACGGTCATTATTTTCTTGCAATCTCCTCCGTTTTGACTATTATGTAAGCGATGTTACGGAAAACACTTACAGCCAAAACAAAGGAGGTTTTATCATGCAACATCTTCAAACATCTTTCTTTTACGACCTGCAAGAGCTCATTCGAAATGCCCCGCTGCTGCGAAAGTATTATCTAATCTTCAGAGCCCTCGAGCTTTCGGCACTGCAGGACAGAAACTACGGCGTTGGTGCCACAGGATACTCGCGTCACGCTATGATAAGTGCCTTCATCTTCAAACTTCTCGAAGGTATCAAATCAGTGCCGAAGTTGATAGACTATCTAAATTCAATTCCGCCACTTCTGGAAATCCGCGGCTTTGAATTATGAAATCTGCCCGATGAGTCACAGTTCTACCGCTTCCTGAAAAACACCAAGAACTCTACCCTTAAACAAATACACCTGAAGGCAAACCAACTGCTCCTGAAGGACGGACCGGGCTCACTTGATGAATTCATCCTCGATTCAAAACCGGTGATGGCAGCTACCAAAGAAAACAACCTTAAAAACCCGAACAGAAATACCAAAGACAAAACCAGAAAGCCAAAACGAAATCCAACAGCCACCTTGTGTTACTATTCCTGTCAGATCATCGACGGCCAAAAAGAAAACACCATCTTCTTCCGGGGATATAGAACACACGGTATTGTCACCAAAGAAGGTATTTGCCTGGTGGAAAAAACCCTGCCCAATAACATAACCGACACAGTGGTCGCGGTAAGTCTTATAAAGGCTCTAAAACGCAGATTCCGCTTCAAAAAGGGAGCCATCTTTATCGCCGATAAGGCCTATGACATCAGGGAGCTTTATGAGCTCATTGTCGAGCAAATGAAATCAAAGGCCTATATCCCCATCAATCCAAGAAACACCAAAGACGATAAAACCTTTGGGCCACATGGATGTCCTGTCTGCCAAGCAGGATTTGAGATGAAGTCTGTCGGCAGATACACCGAAGGCAAGCGAGAGAGAATCAAGTTCCGCTGTCCACTCAAGGCCAGCAAGAAGTTTGCCGCCAAAGTAGCAAATATCTGTCCGGCTAAACATCCGTCATTTGGTACCGGCAAATGTTATGGCTGCACAAAATATCTCAATGTCACCGACGATGCCCGCTCAAGGGTTCCCAGAGACAGCAAAGAATTCAAAGATACTTTCAAAGACCGACAAATCATCGAACAATACTTCTCGCGTCTCGGCGACAGAGAAGTCGAAAAGACCACCCACTATTCTTTCACCGCCATAAGCAATCAAATGACCATCGCTCACCTCAGCGCATCGCTAATCGCCGTAGCTGCCGGCATAATTCTTCAACAGTCTGACAAAATACGCTGCTACAAAACATTTGCTCACCAAAAAACAGGTTAGCCGCTTGTCCATTGTGCCGAAAGATTAACTTGTCAAAGAGCCAACAAAAAGCAATCGATGATGCCCTATCCAAAAACAGGCTTGAAAGCCCAAAATCACATCAACATCAGCTTCTTCGCCGTCAAATCCATCTCTATCGAGAAACCTCACATCTATTCTGACTTCAACACTCGAAAATTAACTCATTTTGCAGAAGTCTTTTT
>JBAQFY010000332.1:0-1771 GCA_049287505.1 Sedimentisphaerales bacterium
GTATTACTACTATTGACGAAGTAGTGAAAGAAACGATTGTGGAAGGGTAGGAAGGATTGACGATTACAGTTAGATCGCATCGTTAGTTACTAAGACTCCTGCAAAATGAATAGATTTCCGACGGATGGAGTCGAATAAGAGACGGCTTTCCACGATGAAGGTGAATTTGGCAACGAAAGAATTGATTTTGGTGTGGCGTAAGGCTCGGTGGGCCGTGTTTGGACAGAGCGTCCTCGACGACTTTGTCGCTGCTCTTTAAAAAGTTGATATTTCAGCACTAACCAGGCTTCTCAGCCGGTTTGAGCTAAATTAGGTGGATTGGCAAATGTTCGATAGCAGCGGATTTTGTCCGGCTGTTTCAGAATGACGGCAGCAGCGACAGCAACGAGGCTGGCACTAAGATGGGCGATGGTCATTTGATTGCTTATAGCTGTGAACGAATAGTGTGTTGTTTGTTCTACTTCTCTGTCGCCCAGCCGTGAGAAGTATTGCTCGATGATTTGTCTGTCTCTGAAGGTTTCTTTGAATTCTTTGCTGTCCCTGGGCACTCTTGAGCGTGCATCATCAGTAACATCGAGATATTTGGTACAGCCATAGCATTTTCCTGTGCCGAATGAAGGATGTTTGACTGGGCAGGTGTTGTGAAATTTGGCTGCGATCTTTTTGCTGGTCTTTAGTGGACAACGGAATTTGATTCTCTGGCGATTGCTCTCGGCCCATTTGCCTGCTGATTTCATCTCGATACCGGCGTCACATATAGGGCAGCCGTGCAGTCCAAAGCTCTTGTCATCTTTTTGGTTTCTGGGATTGATGGGTATATATGGCTGTGATTTCATCTGCTCGACGATGAAGGTATATAGCTCTCTGACATCGTAGGCCTTATCGGCAATGAAGATAGCACCTTTCTTGAAGCGGAACCTTCGCTTTAGCTCTTTGATAAGGCTGAAGGCAACCTGTGCATCGGTGATATTGTTCGGCAAGGTTTTCTCGACCAGGCAGATTCCTTCTTTGGTAATCAGGGCATGAGTTCTGTATCCCCAGAAGAAGATCATGTTTTCTTTCTTGCCGCTGATGACCTGGCAGGAGTAATAGCTCAGAGTTGCCTGTGGATTACGTTTTGGCTTTTTTGTTTTGTTACGAGTGTTGCGGCTTGGATTTTTGAAGTTGTTCTCTTTTGTGGCTGCCATTACCGGTTTTGAGTCGAGTATGAATTCGTCGAGTGAAGCGAAACCGTCTTTGATTAGTAAGTCATCTGCTTTTCTGTGTATAGCTTTGAGCGTTGAATTTTTGGTCTTTTTCAAGAATCGATAGAACTGAGTTTCGTCCGGCAGATTACCTAATTCAAAGCCGCACATCTCTAACAGTGGCGGATTTGAGTTTAGGTATTCGATCAGTTGTGGGACAAATTTTATACCTTCAAGATGTTTTACGATAAATGCCCGCAGCATAGCGTGCTTTGAGTGGCCGGTTCTTCCAGGGCCGTGGTTTCTATCTGGCAGTGCTGAAAGATCGAGAGCATTGAAGATGTAATAATACTTTCGCAGGAGCGGGGCATTGCGAATTAGCTCCTGGAGGTCGTAGAAGAAAGAAGTTTGAAGATGTTGCATGATAAAACCTCCTTTGTTTTGGTTGTAAGTTCCTTCTAATATGGTGTTTACATATTAACCAAAACGGAGGAGATTGCAAGAAAATAATGATTGTAAATCATTATTTAAGATAAACTTACGTGTTTTGCAGAAGGCATTTATTAGCACCCAAGAAAGGAGATTGT
>JBAQFY010000333.1:0-1757 GCA_049287505.1 Sedimentisphaerales bacterium
GCTAATGGTAGGGTTCTAATCGTGGGCGCACAACCAAGGATAAGAAAGTTAAACGCCAGAAGAAAGATAAGGCAGTTGCACTTTCCCATATAATGCTTTCCTTTCTCGTAAGACATTTTAAGGCGTAAAAGAAGTGGGGCTGAAATGGTAAAGTCATAGCGGACACCTCGAAAAGCATGTTATAGGAACGAGACTTTTGGAGGTGAAACATGACCACAAAGAAAAAGAGCTATTCAAAACAATTTAAAATTGATGCTGTTAAACTGGTAACCGAGCAAGGCTACAAAATCTCAGAGGCCGCTCGGAACCTTGGGGTCAACCCAGGTGTTTTGCGACGCTGGAAAGGCCAGTTTGAAACCGACAGCAATCAAGCCTTTCCGGGCAAAGGCCATATGACACCGGAAAAAGAGGAACTACACCGGCTCCGCAAAGAGAACACACGCCTGCGAATGGAGCGTGAAATCTTAAAAAAAGCTGCGGCCTTCTTTGCCAAAGAGTCGATGTAAGATACGACTTTATCCGGCAGCAACAGAAGGCCTACCCCATAATCGTTTTGTGCCGGGTTATGGAAGTCAGCCGGAGCGGATACTATCAATATTTGAAAACAGACCATAATAGCCGAATAGATAAGGATTTTGAATTGTTGTCAAAGATTAGGCAGATTCACGGCGAAACCAGGGGCGCGTACGGCTCCCGCAGAACGTCCGAAAGACTCCGTTCTCAGGGTAATGATGTAGGCCGGTATCGTGCCCGCAGCCTGATGAAAAAAGCCGGTGTATCTGTAAAATACCGCAAGAAATTCAAAATAACGACGGACAGCAAACACAACCTGCCCGTGGCGCCTAATCTTCTGAAGCGAAATTTTCAGGTGGATCGACCTGACGCCGTGTGGTGCAGCGACATCTCCTATCTGTGGACCATGGAGGGATGGCTGTATCTGGCGGTGGTAATCGACCTGTATTCGAGAAAAGTTGTCGGTTGGGCCATGAGCAGCCGTCTGAAGGCATCGCTTGCCACAGAAGCTCTTTCGATGGCTTATTGGCGACGAAAGCCGGCAAAGGGATTGGTTCATCACTCTGACCGCGGCAGCCAATATGCCGGCTGTGATTACCAGAAGCTTTTGAATACCTATGGTATGATCTGCAGTATGAGTCGAAAGGGCGATTGCTGGGATAATGCCGTTGCGGAGAGTTTCTTTCACAGCTTGAAAACCGAATGGACCGCTGACATCATTTATCGCACCAGGGACGAGGCGAGAGGTGATGTGATCCAGTACATCGAGATGTT
The DNA here is from genome assembly GCA_049287505.1 of Sedimentisphaerales bacterium. Lineage (GTDB taxonomy): Bacteria > Planctomycetota > Phycisphaerae > Sedimentisphaerales > Anaerobacaceae > NIOZ-UU13. The sequence goes on from JBAQFY010000333.1 coordinate 1,288, forward strand.
TTACAATAGCCATCGCCTGCATTCATATTTGGGATACAAAACCCCAAATGCTTTTGAAAAGAATTTTACATCGACAAGGGTGGCTTAACTGGGTGTCCGTTTTTACTTGACCAGATCATTGTGTGCCAATCCCGTAGAAATGTTTCGCGAACTGTTTGATTTTGCCGGGCTTCTATGGAATGCGGAGGTTGAAACACTAGTCATTGAACGAAGCTCCGGCGGTGATAAAAATGAGCCCTATAGTACATCGAGAAACAGCAAAAACATGATTAATGCCTGGAAAGGAAAAATTTCAAGTGAAGAACTGAACCGACTCAAAGCTGCGTACGGCGCTTTTGATCTACCGTGGTTCAAATCACCCGATGATTGGCGATTTCAATGACGATTAGCGTCTTAATATCCTCAAATGATCTAGAAGCAAAATTATTACATTCATCAAGTGATAAAATGTCATGGGAAATATTAAGAAG
>JBAQFY010000334.1:0-10181 GCA_049287505.1 Sedimentisphaerales bacterium
CGGCGGGCCTTTCCCGCTTGATTACACGTATGTGCTCCGTGGTGCCGGCCTTGACAATCTCGCTATCACAGATGGCAGGGCCTGGGTCCTCGAAGACCCGACACCTGCGCCTCCTCTTTATGAGGAAGCAGGCCAGGCAATTGAACCGCTAATGTTAGGAGTGGAAGGCTGTCCTGTTCTGGTTGCTGCAGTGTCCGCGGAGCTTGGAATTCCGGGAGACACCATTCAGGTGTCTCTGGCAAATTCTTTCGCCCTTAACACGAATATCCAGCCGTGCGAGAGCTGCGCAAGGCTCCTTAACGCAGCGGCTATTCTGAGCGATGAGGACGGGTCCCGGATGGCTGCCATGAATCAGGTGTTTAACGAGCTGGCGCCGGCTGGCGCACCGTTTACGCCGGAAGTGTCGGCCTCGATTGTTACAGCATTCGCAGGACACATCAACGATGGCACACAGTATGCTACAGCAATAGAGTACATTGATGCTTTCGTTCGATATATCGCTGTTCTGGACACTGAAATGGGCTCACCGGTAGCCGGTGGTGATTCTATCGCCTTTGTGATGGGAAAATACGGCACAGGCATAACAGCGAGTGAAAACAGCAACATCGCCGCGTTTGTTGCAACACGTTTGGAGAGCAGTGAAACTTTCGGCGATTGATAAGGTGAATTAGAAGGAACAGATTGTTGATTGTTTTGTAAAATAAGCCCGCCCCAAAATGGGGCGGGCTTATTTTTTAGAGTCTATCTTGAGGGTGGTAATCTAACTGTCTATGGCCTTTGCGACCGGGCCGGAAGTGGTCTGGCTGCTTGCACGGATTTCTTCTACACGTTGTTCGAGCTTTGTAAATATGGCTGTGTTGCCGGTTTTTCTAACCGAGGACAGCGCCTTTTCAATCAATTTCTCTGAGCTGACGTAGTTGCCCTTTGCGAGACACACTCTTGCTTTGGTCAACCAGCTCCCCGCTATAAGGTGGTTGTCAGGACCGTAAATTTTTTCCTGTGTTGCTACTGTACGGTCAATCAGCTCTTCTGCTTCATCGTACCTTCCCTGCAGCGTATAAAGTCTTGCCACACTGCCAAGGACATTTGCGGTGTAAAGGTGGTCCGGCCCGTAACTGCTGTTGATTAAGGTCATTGCCCTTTGATAGTAACTTTCGGCTTCTTTGAAATCACGCTTTTCAACAAGAAGGCCGGCGATATCCACCCAGAATGGGACCAATGCCTTGTCATTTTCAGTATGACTGTCGAGCATAATAGTCATTGCTTCGTCCAAAGCTGAGCCGGCTTGGCCATACTTGCCCTGCTCCTGGTAGATTGCCCCTAAAGTTCTGAATGTGTAAGCCACGTAAGGATGGTTTTCATAAAGTGCTTTTTTCTGCAGTTCCAGGCCCAGCTTGCACATTTTTTCGGCATCAAGCAGCTTGTTTTGATTCTTATAAAGTGTCGCCAAATCAATCAGGCACATGGCAAGCTCGGAATCGTCCTCGCCATTTCTTTTTGCCAGAGTTAATGCCCGCTCTGCCAGCGGCTGTGCCTTTGTGTATTCTCCATAGGCCATATATACTCTTGCCATTGTTCTCAGTGTCCTGCACGAAGGACTTTTTTCCGCTGCGTTGCAGCGCAACGAGTTGGCCTGCTGTGGTTCTCCCCCGGCAACGCTCCCTGTAAGCAGCGCTAAACAACTAAATGCGAGCACAAGGAAACGAGTTTTGCCTTTCCCGTAAGGGATATACGCAGTATCCGGCAGAAATGCCGGACTGCGTACAAGTGCTGAGCAATTTGTTTCTTTCTTGTGAGTCATTTACTGTGTCTCTTTCTTCTGCCCCGTAATTTAATGGCTATCGGAGATAAAAACGGTTTTGGGCTAACTAAAGCATAATAATCAATCCTGGCAGCGACAAATTACGCAGAAGTCTTTTTTGCAATAAAATACTCGAAGGCCTGAAGTATCTGCGTTTAATGTTCTCGGACCTTTCTTTTATCGCTCCCATAAAATGGAGCATCCCCCCTTCTCTAATTTCTGTAATTTCAGGCGCCGGTACCTTTTCTATGATTCCAGTACAAAAAGTACTATTTTCAGAGTTGGGATATACCGATAGTTATCTTAGGAGCTTAATCTTTCATCCAGGTAGGAGGTTTTATGTCGGGTCCTGACCGCGATAAACATTATAGGTCGTCTGCCTTCCAGCCGTGCCGAGGTTACGTCTCGGCAGGTTGGCCAACGTTGATTGTGCTCTTAGCGGTCTTGTGCGCATACAGCAACGTAGCTGCCGGGAGCGTGCCGCCTCAGCCCCAATTTATCGGGGCTGCTCTCGTTGCCGGCGAGACGCACGCAGCCGAATTAGCGATTGAATCGGTCTGCGAGGAGATTCTCAGAGGAGATTTCGTAAGTGCACGGGAGATTGTTCGAAAATCGGCTGCTGTTGAGAGCAAAGGTCTTGGGCAGCTTGAAACGATTATTGATGAGTATATGGCCATAGAGGCCCGGCGCAAGGCGTCCCTAAATGATGCCTATCGAGAGCAGAAAGGCGAGCTTGAAAAACTTCGACAGAAGGGTTTTCCAAAAGACATTAATGACGTCAGTAAAGTTTTGGCAACGGCATCAAAGGTTTTAGAGTATTCCAACGAAGAGCAAGAACAGGCTTTGCTCAACGATATTTTTGTCGGACAAGCCGTCCGGCAAGCCAAACACATCGCTGTCGAATTCGAGGAAAAAGGTAAATGGCTCGATGCATACGAAATCTGCTATAGCAAGCTGGAGCGTATGTATAATGACGACAGGAAGTACTCGGACTATGCTAAACAGCTTCTGGCCAAGGCCGATATCGTGGCGCTCCTTCAAAACAGCCCATGTGAGAGTTGTGAAGAGCGTTTTGCGGGAATAGAAAAACAAATGTTCATTAACGCCGTGGACATTTTGGATTCCAGTTACGTTGAAATTGTTGATTATCGCCGGATGACAATCAAAGCTATCAATCGCTGCGAATTGTTGGCAGAAGTGATGAGCAATTCACATCTTAAAATGAGGTATAAGTTACCGGATGCTCAATATAATGTTGTATCAGCCGGCCTGACGGCGATGTTGGATGAAGCGAGCCAATCGCCGGCAGCTTTAAAAAAGGATGATTTCATACATTTTTTTGAACGAGTTTTAGCGCTAAGCGAATCTCCCCTTATGGGGGGAAGGTTACCGCCGGCGCTGCTGATTACACAGTTTGCGAATGGAGCGTTGTCTGCACTTGACCCTTACACTGTTATTTGCTGGCCCAGTCAGGCACAGAATTTTAGAAAAGAAATAACCAATCAGTTTACAGGGATTGGCATAAGGTTCTCGAAAAAACAGGAATCTCCGAAGGTATTAAGCGTATTGCCCGATACGCCGGCATACCACTCCGATCTTGAGGCTGGAGATGTAATAAAAGCAGTAGATGGTGTCCAGACAAGCGAGATGTCTCTTAACTGTGTCGCTCAGAGTATTGCCGGCCCGGAGGGCACAAAAGTAACTCTGACGATTAAACGTGAAGGCGAAAATAAAGACAGGGATATTACCTTACGCAGAACCAGCATAGTCGTTCCTTCAATCCGCGGCTGGCAAAGGAGTGAAAGGGGCAGATGGCTGTATATGATTGACGCCCAGAACAAGATTGGTTACATTCGCATCAGCAGTTTTAGTTCCGGAACAGTTGGCGATTTCGAGAAAACACTTGCTCAGCTCGAAGAGCAGGGCTTAAAGGGATTGATTCTGGACCTGCGTTCCAATCCGGGCGGGCTTTTGAATAGTGCAATCGAAATAGCAGACATGTTCATAGAAGAAGGATTGATAGCGAGAATACAACCACGATGCGGGATGCCGGCTTATATATCGGCCCACAAGGAAAAAACACATCCTGACTGCCCGGTGGTCGTGCTCATTGACCGTTCTTCGGCGAGCTCTTCAGAAATTTTGGCGGGGGTATTGCAAGAACCAAAGTATAAAAGGGCGACAGTCGTCGGTGAAAGAAGCTATGGCAAGGGCAGTGTGCAATCAATAGTGAGCCATCTCGGCGGGAGTGCAGAACTAAAATACACAGCAGCGTATTATTATTTGCCGTCAGGACAAAGGATAAAAAGCCGAGAGACGGGCAGAAAGCCGGGCGGCGAAAATTGGGGTGTCTTGCCCGATGTAAATGTGGAGCTGCGAAGCGACGAGATGCAAAAGTTGGCCGAAGTGCAAAAGGCGAATGAATCAGCGGTAAAAGACCACCTGCACAGTACTCCTGAGGCCCATCCCGCACCAATTAGGCCTGAGCCTAAGCTCAATTGGTGCGGGACAGGTCGGGAAACGATAGATGCCGACCCACAACTGGCAATAGGACTATTGGTCTTAAAGAGTAAAATGATAGAATCCGGCCATAGGCTGGCTTTGAATTGATGAGGCTTCTGCGCTCGGAAATGGTTCTGTTGATTTGCCGTTAAATATTTCCAGGAACATTGTTGCCGGCCATCCACCACATTGCTTCAGCCAATATGTTCAACTCTTCCGAAGTTGCCGCAAGATGTTCCAGTACGCTCCACGTGCACCTTTCCGGATTGCCTGTATCAGCGGCAGGTTTTCGTTGTAGTTATAATTGGCGGCATCCATGTTCTCGGCTGCTTTAGAGTCGGTCTCAGCGGCAGGCTCGAAGAACCTATTGTCGCCGTCTATCAAGTCCCTTACCGTCTGGGCCGGATGCTCGCCCAAAGCCTTAGATATGTAGAAAGTCGGCTTCAATAAATCAATCGGCCCAGGATACTTTCGACGGATATTAAAATCTTTTCCTTCTCTAAGCTCCTGGGCAGCTATTTCTCCCATATAGGTACCCGGATAAATCCTTACCCCTAACGCGGCACCTGCACAATCGGGATTAATCTTTTTAATAAAATCGATTGTTTCCTGTATTGTTTGCAGGGTTTCGCCTGGACCGCCGAGAAGAAGGTCTATCATAACAGCGATATTGTTTGAGCGACAAATCCTGACTGCGGAAGCAAGGTCGTCTTTATTGTGCTGCTGTTGATAAGTTTTCAGCATCAAAGGACAAGCGGAATCACCTGTAAAGTCGATTCCGGCACAGCCGGCTTGTGCCATTTTCTGAGCTAATTCTTCGTCGAAAGGTATCGGGGACATATAGGCGTACCAGCGAATCCTTTTTCCGAGTGAGTGCCTGTCGAGCTCTTCACAAATTGCATAGGCATGACTTCGAGGAATATTGAACTCGGAGTCGCAAAAATGGAACACATCTATTCCCTGAGACAATAATGATTGAATCTCATCGGCGGCTTCAGAGGGATTTCGAAGCCTTAGCTCACTGCCTTTGGCCAATGGGTCGGCGCAGTATATACAACGGCGATTGCAGCCTCGTTTAGTTTCAAGGCCGCACTGTCCGCCTTTCTCAAAATAACTGCGATTATCAATGAAATCCCGAGCTGTTATTAGCGAAATTGAGTCCGGCCACGATGGTGGGTTACTGTAAATCTTTCCATCTTTTTGCCAAATAAGTCCGGGAACCTCTGTGAATTTTCCTGCCTTTCTTAATTGGCGAATAAGCAAAATTGTTGATACTTCGCCGTCACCATGTATGCCAAAATCTGCACCTGTAAACTCAAAAATCGACTTTGCGAAGATTGAATATCCGACACCGCCAATCAAAATCGGGACATCGCTTATGCTTCGGATGGTTTGTATAGTCCTTTTCAATTCGGGAACAAAGCAGTCGGCGCTTGGCCAAAAACAATCATCGGCATTTCGGAAGGAAAGCCCCACCAGCTCCGGGTGTTGAATGGAAAAGTATTCTTTCATCGCCTTAGTTGGTTCCTCGACCAGACCAAGGTCGAGAACTTCAACGTCTATGCCAGCCTGGTGGGCTGAAGAGGCGACATAATCCAAACCTATCGGCCCAATAAGGGGGACCATTCTATTTGTATTGATTAGTGTTAACACTTACCAATTATCAATATGCAAGAGATTTATTACACAAGCCTATGATGAGAATTCCATTACTATTTACAGACAATAAAGCCGGCCCAACGGCTTGGCCAACAGATTTTCAATCCACAAAAAGCCGGGCAGATTAAAATTTGAAAGAATACCTTCCGAAGCGAACAAAGAAAGGCTGGTTTGGAAAAACCAGCCTTTCCAGAAACATTGACCACACATATCTTGAAGCACTTTAGAACTTGTAGGTCATACCTACGCTCGCCCAATATTCATCTTCGGGGTTGACTGAATCATCCCATGAGGATTGATAGTAAAAACCTGGAGTAAAAGAAAGGTTGTTACCGAGGTCAATAGTTGTTGAGATGCCAAATACGGCATTTGACCAGTCATGGTCCACACCTATTCCTCTGGGGTCAACGCCATCATTAAAAACAAATTCCGAGTGCAGTCTCAATACCTGCTCGGGGACATCAGGCAGTAATCCCTCTATGGGTAAACCGTAGTCTAACATGAAGATATGGGCAAAGCCCGAAGCGTTTCCACCGACCGTGGAACCGCCCTCGGCCGGCCACAGTTTGACAAGAACGTAGCTCGGGACTAAGCCTTCCACCGGTAAAATTTTGGGCCAGGAAAGAACTGTGTGTATTTCCTGCAAGTCGTAGGCCTGACTGCTCATATTCGGGAAGTTATAATACACCCATCCAAGCATATATTGTGTGGCATAAGATTCGTCGCCGAAAAGGGCGTTCTTGTAGTACAACGTGTAGTCCCAGCGCTCCCAGTCTTCAAAGCCGCTTGAATTGGCCCTGTGTGCCACAGCATTGAAACCAAAACCTGTACCAAACAAATCCAAATCAAGAGACGGATGAATTGCAGCATGGTCGTCGTAAATATCGAAGCCGCGCCAAATATATTTGCTGGTGAATGTCACGTCGACCGAACCATGCAACTCGCCCTCCTGAGCATAGCCTAAGCTCACTGCGGCTAACAAAATTACGAAACCTATCAGAATTTCTTTTTTCATAGTCATCTCCTTTCACAAACTTTACATTATTCTTACTTCACTTCTTTCCGTATTTTACTCGAAAAGAAAACAAAAGCAATAGTTTTACCATTTGCCACTTTTTTTTATTCGATGGTCACTGTGGGCAGCTCAGCCAGTGCCTCCTTTATCTTCTCCTCGGGATATTCGTAATCCTTAAGTTTGCCGCTAAAGTAGGCGTCATAAGCCGCCATATCAACATGTCCATGTCCACTATGGGCAATGAGTATAGTTTTTGCTTCACCGGATTCCTTGCACTTGAGGGCTTCATCGATAGCTGCCTTAATACAATGGTTTGTCTCAGGGGCGCTGATAATACCCTCAGCGCGAGCGAAGGTTACCCCTGCCTTGAAGGTAGAAATCTGATGCTCGGCTCTGGCTTCGACAAGTCCTAATCTATGCAGGTGACATATAATAGGGGCCATCCCATGATATCGCAGCCCTCCGGCATGGACCGGCGGAGGGATGAAACCGTGCCCGAGAGTGTACATTTTAATCAGCGGAGTAAGCTTGGCTTCATCGCCAAAGTCGTAAGCGTATGGGCCTTTGGTTACGGTAGGACAGCTTTCCGGCTCAACGTTGATAATGCGCAGGTCTGGTTTTGTGCCATCAATTTTATCCTTGACGAAGGGCAAAAACAGACCGGCGAAATTTGAACCACCACCAATACAGCCCACAATAATATCGGGGTAAACGTCTATGTTCTCCATTATCTTTTTTGTCTCTAAGCCGTTAACGGTTTGATGCAGCAGCACGTGATTAAGCACACTGCCTAACGCATAATGGGTGTCATCACGGGAAACGGCTTCCTCTACAGCCTCACTGATGGCAAGGCCCAGGCTGCCCGGACAATCGGGGTCTTTTGCCAGCATATCTCGTCCTGCCTTTGTGTCGGGGCTGGGGCTGGGCACACATTTAGCACCCCAGGTCTGCATCATTACGCGGCGGTACGGCTTCTGGTCATAGCTAATTCTGACCATATATACCTTAATCTCAACGTCAAAGCAAGCACCGCCGAAAGCAAGGGCACTTCCCCACTGGCCGGCTCCGGTCTCAGTAGTGATGCGCTTGACGCCCTCCATTTTGTTGTAATAGACTTGAGCCACAGCAGTATTAGGCTTGTGACTTCCAGGAGGGCTCGTGCCCTCATATTTGTAGAAAATCTTAGCTGGTGTATCCAAGGCTTTCTCCAATCTGTGCGCCCGAAATAGAGTGGTCGGCCTCCATAATCGATAAATATCCCGGACTTCCTCAGGAATGTCTATCCAGCGCTCGGTGCTCACTTCCTGCTTGATTAACTCCATAGGAAACAATGGAGCCAAATCGTCGGGGCCTACCGGCTTTCCAGTGCCCGGATGCAAAATTGGTGGTAGCGGCTCAGGCAGATCTGCCAGGATATTATACCATTGAGCAGGTATTTCATTTTCATCAAGGGTAAATTTTGTTCTTTTGTCCATTTTGTTCTCCTTAAGTTAATTAGTTGTTTAAACTGACCAATGTTAAGACGTGAGAAGTTTTTCCAGACAGGCGAAGCCTTGGAATAGGTAAATCCGTTGCCAAGTTATACCACTATCAAGGAATATCACTCTCATCTAACAGAATCTTAACTGTCGCCATTTAAACTCTCCTAAATATGGCCTCGAATCCTCTGCTCTTTCTTATAACAAACTAAATCTGTAGATAACAAGGTTTGATATAATATTGTATAGGCGTATAAGATTCAAACATTATTTTTCTATAATTTTACCTGTCTTTCAAAAAAATTTACAGGAGATAATCTAATAGGATAAGTTCGCCTGAGCGATATGGGGGGCAAATTGCCTCTTACAGTATCTGTGTTTACGTGGAGGCAAAATGGTCAGGGAAGGCTTAATTTTTTGGCCTTGAAAATAAAAATTGTTTGATTGTTATTACGTCACCCGTTAAAATATCCTTAAAGCGGGTTACAAGCCATAAGTCCGGTTAATGTAAAAGGAGTCACATAATGGCCGAAAAAAAGAAAAAAAGGAAGCTCATTAAGGGTTTATGGACGGGGAGTGAGCTGACTCTGCTCAAGAAACTTTTCCAGAACACTCCCACTGCCGAAATAGCTGCAAAGCTGGGACGGCCAAACGATGCGGTAAAAAAGAAGGCCTCCAGAATGAGACTTCGTAAGTCAAAGAAATATCTAAAGACCCTCGGCAGAGCGTAAACTGTCAAAGCCGTTACTTCAGGGACAAACGGGGATATAGCCGTCTTTCTTTGTACTGTGGGGATTCTACAAGCGCAGAACATCTTACTAAATGGGAGATTTCCAGCGGGGTTTGCAGATGCTTTTTTAATTAGTTTTTGGCGGAGTTTGTGCCTTTGCGCTAGTGGTGTATCAGTTAAAATAACAGGAGCTTAACGATGGATTCGAGCAAAGAAAGGTTCATCGGCAAGTTCTCAAAGCGGGCGAACACACTTTTAACGAGGGACTACCGCGAACCATTCATCATACCAAAACAGGTCTGATTATGCTTTGTAAAACATCAGGCCGGGGACTGTCATTGCGAGCGGAGTGAAGCAATCTCAAATACAGCGATTGCTTTTTCTGCCTGTCGCGAAAGAAATTGCAGCGGCCCTTCGGGCCCGACAATGACATTTTGCAAAGGTATTCTACAAAGAAGTTTGATTATAGTTACAAGGGACTTAAAAAAGAAATTAAATGAATCTCTCTGAGAGTCAACTCGTGTAGCGTTGGAGGATAAATTACGAACCTATATTGTCGCGCCTGGTTCCCACGCTTGCCCTGGGAATTCCTACTTAAAGCCTCAGAAAACCAACCGTCTAATCGCCTAACAATTTTACACTATATTAGGTATATTTACAACAAACAATATTCCAGATTTTAGCACTTCTGAAGTTCTTTGCTTTCTTCTCTTTTGTTTACCTCATATTTCTGAAATTTTCTCTTTTCCAGCCTTATGCTTTTCGCTTTCGCTCTTTCTTTGTTGATGTTTCACGTGAAACATTTTGTCCAAAACGAGATAGTAGTATATCAATATTAAATTTATTGGTAATGTTTGGTTACATTATATCACTGATGTTTTTTTTCGACTCCTACTCCCCGCTCGGAGTCGAGGACGAGTTTTGTAGGAATGAAGATATAAAGAGAAAGCATCCTTAAGTATAATTTGGATATTATTAACCTTAATATGAAAGGAG
>JBAQFY010000335.1:0-6325 GCA_049287505.1 Sedimentisphaerales bacterium
GCTTGGTGCGAATTTTGATGCCGGGGATTCTGTCTGAATTTGTACGGATTTGGGCAAAACATCACGATACACTCGTATCGTTTCGTGAAAGAGGTTTGACTAATAGGGCGATAAAATGGTATAATTAAGCTTGCTAAAAGAGGTGCGTTCTCATTCTGCTGCGAAAGAACATCTTTATTGACCCGAGGAGTTGTCTCATAAAGCCACACAAAGAATAACGGCAAAGCTGAAAAACACCTGTGCCTGCGTCACCTGTGTCGAGGCAAACACAGGTGCAGGCAGATAAGGTTTCTCAGATGAAATTATTTATGTATGGAAAATTGACTTGCTTGGTTTTGTTTGTTTTGGTGCTGCTCTTTGCCAGCAACGCTTTAGCTGAACTGCCCGAAGGATGGTCTCTGCAGGATATCGGGAAGATGAGTATAGCCGGGGTTGCTTTTGAAGAAAACAACGAATGGACCGTCGTCGGAGATGGTTCGGATATCCTGGACCGCTCAGACGCTTTCTGCTATGTGTGTACATCTGTGTTGGGCGACAGTGTAATAACGGCGCGTGTTGTGAGCATAGAAAACACTCATTACTGGGCCAAGGCCGGCTTGATGATTCGTGAGACGCTTGAAACCGATTCCAAACACGCTTGTATGGCGCTGACGCCTTCCGGTGGTACAACTTTTCTGCACCGTCCATTTGCCGGTCAATCCACGAATTCGTCAAATAGCAGGCCGGGCAAAATCACTTTGCCCTGCTGGATTAGAATAGTGCGTCAAGGCAGCACATTCACAGGTTATTATTCAGCCGATGGCATTAATTGGGTCGCCCAGCCCAACGATGAGTTTGTTTATCCCGACCCGCAAGGTCGTAACCCGGCGACCATCGACATGCCCCAGACCGTCTATATCGGTTTGGCTGTTACATCACGCAGTGACGGTGTACAGTGCGGAGCTGTGTTCGATAACGTAACTGTTGTTGATTCGAGCCAATACGTTCAGCCGGACTTGCAGATTCGCACGGACGACGAGCTCCTGTATGCCGGCGATGATATTTACAATGATTTACCTTTGCAGACGAAAAGCCAGAGGATTGGTGAGGGCATGGTTGCCATTTACGATATAAAGCTGGAGAACCAAAGGTTTGCGTCTGACCGTTTTATAATTACCTGCTCCGGCGGGAATGAAAATTGGAACGTAAGTTACTGTGATACTTTGAGCCAGGCCGATATTACGGATGCAGTGACAGGCGCCGGATGGAGCAGCCCTGTTCTGCCTTCCGGTGGCTTTTTGAAACTGGTACTGGAAATTACTCCCGAACTTAACATACCTGATGGTAGCGTGCTGGAAGAGCTGGTCACAGCAGTCTCTTCAAGCGACCCGAATAAAGATGACATGGTCAAAGCGCTAACGACATTCGCGGTCTCCCTCCCTCCCCTGGGCCAGCTATATACCACAAATGAGGATTTTGATAAAGGGACACTTATTAGCCTCGAGTATGAAACGGTTCCCGACCAACTGCAGCTTTCGACCGAGCTTACTACTTTGCCATTCATTTGGGTGCCCAACTCCAATGAAGGGACGGTCTCCAAAGTGGATACAAGAACCGGCAGGGAATTGGGCCGATATCGCACAGGACCGGGCTCAAATGGCGACCCCTCGAGAACAACTGTTGATCTGTTCGGTAATTGCTGGGTTGGCAATCGCTACACTGGTACTGTTGTTAAGATAGGACTGCTGGAGAATGGACAATATATGGACCGCAACTGGAATGGCATTATTGAAACATCCCGCGACCTTGATGGGGATGGGCGAATTACTGGTAGTGAAATTTTGCCCTGGGCCAGCGATGAGTGCGTGATTTATGAGGTAGTGCTCATTCCGGAGGCTGAAGGGACCTACATACCGGGTCAGTATCAGGGAGCCTATACGAGCGATACCTCGGAGGTTGGGCCGCGAGGAATTGCTGTGGACAAATCCAATAATATTTGGGCCGGCTGCTTCGGCAGTATGAAGTATTATTATATACGGGGTTCAGACGGGCAAATATTAAAGACAATCGACGTTTCATTGTTCAATCATACGCCCTACGGGGCTGTGGTAGATGAAAATGGTATTCTTTGGTCTTCCGGCCACAACAAAGGCTTTGTATTGAGATTGGACCCTATAGATGATTCGCTTTCTGTTGTCAATGTAGGACATTTTGTTTATGGCTTGGGATTGGACAGGTTTGGACATCTTTTTGTTTCTGGATGGACAGATTCTAAACTTTCCAGGATTAACATACATACCGGTACACTTGATTGGACCAAGCCTGGCGCATTTGAATCGAGAGGGGTTGCCTGTACAGATGACGGCGATGTCTGGACTGCAGATTCCGGGCCGAGCACCGTAACACGTTGGAGCAATGACGGGCTAAAGCTGCAAACCATTCCTGTCGGAAATACCCCTACAGGCGTCGTGATTGATGCAGACGGCAAGGTTTGGGTGGTGGATTACGGCGATGAGTATATTAGCAGGATAGACCCTGAAACTAATCTGATTGACCTTTCGAAAAAAATCGCCGGCACCAGGCATTACGGCTATAGTGATATGACGGGACTAATATCGAGAACATTCACGACGAAAACCGGCTCATGGACGGTTGTTCATAATACCAAGGTTTTTGATTCACAATGGGGCCTGATATCCTGGAACAGCTATGAGCCGATAGGAACCTCTTTAGCTGTTAAAGCGAGGAGCTCTAATGACCGGTATAAATGGTCTGTATGGGAAGAGGTGAAAAACGGTTCGTCTCTCTACAATACTCCGAACGGAAGATATTTGGAAATGAAAGTTACTTTTCAAAGTGCAAACCAGCAGGCCTGGCTTCCCGCAAAGCGGGTTCCCTCACCAATACTTTATGACCTGACGGTTAATCCCTTACCGTACTGCGGAGATTCGGAGCATCCGTACCCCTTTTCCGACCTTAATAAGGATTGCAAAGTTGACTTTAGGGATTTCGCTCTTATGGCAGCCGAGTGGCTAAATTGTACTGCCCCTGATTGTGATTAGGTTTCGGCTCGCCCCGTTAGAAAGCTCGACCGAATATCTGCCGCTCCCGTAAGTCCCGTAATCCCGTAAGGGATGCCTTATGGCAGGGACGCTGCGCGGGATATGTCGTAAGGCATCCTGTGGACTGCGTACTTTCCGGAAATAATGGCTTCTAACGGCGCTCTCCCGTCGTGGCTCGGCCACGCCGAGACAGGCAAGGCCCAATTTTCTTTTCTGAAAACCCGGGTTTGACTATTGACGGCCTGAGATACGATTGATTATAATCAGATAGTTAATCAGGATTTGGAGGTTTCTATATGTTCAGCAATAAATTACTCATAACATTTTTGACCGTTTTCAGTACCATTTCTTTTCCTGCTGGGGTCTTTGGTTTCAATAACACCGCAGATAATGGCTGGAAGGCTTCACCTGAATTAGTCGAGGAGCTTATGAAACAACGTCCCGATACCAACTATTCCGAGCAAAAAGTTCCAAAATACACCTTGCCTGACCCGTTGGTGCTCTCCGATGGAACGAAGGTAGCTGACGCCGGAACATGGCGGAACAAGCGTCGGCCGGAAATACTTGAACTTTTCCGAACCCATGTCTATGGTCGTGTACCAATAGCTCGACCGAAGGATATGACCTTCAAGGTCTTTGACCTCGAGCGAAATGCGTTGGCCGGTTTGGCCACTCGCAAGCAGGTAACTGTGAACTTTGCCGGCAAAAAGGATGGGCCGCAGATGGACATTCTTATCTATCTGCCCAATGAGGTCAAAAAGCCTGTTCCCACCTTTGTTGTCCTGAACTTTGGCGGCAATCATACAATCCATCCTGACCCGGCTATTAAGCTCTCAGAAAGCTGGATGCGCTCGGGTAGCAAGGGAGTGGTGAAAAATCGCGCAACAGAAGAATCGCGTGGCCGCGACCGTTCAAGCTTTCCGGTTGAAAAGATTCTCGGACGCGGTTACGGCCTGGCGACAATTTACTATGGTGACATCGACCCGGACTTTCACGATGGTTTTAAAAATGGTGTACACCCTGTCTTTGATAAACTAATCGAAGGCGAACGCCCAGCCGATGCCTGGGGTTCCATTGGCGCCTGGGCGTGGGGCTTGAGCCGCTCTATGGACTACTTTGAGACCGACAATGATATTGATAACAAGCGTGTTGCTGTGTTAGGACACTCGCGCTTGGGCAAGACAGCCCTGTGGGCAGGTGCGCAGGACGAGCGTTTTGCCTTTGTGATTTCCAACAACTCCGGCTGCGGCGGGGCGGCGCTGAGCCGCCGGCGATTCGGCGAAACCGTCGAGCGTATCAATAAGAGCTTCCCACACTGGTTCTGCGAAAATTTCAAGAAATACAACGGCAAGGAAGACGACCTGCCTGTTGACCAGCACATGCTCATTGCACTGATTGCGCCGCGTCCGGTTTATGTAACCAGTGCTGATAAGGACTTGTGGGCCGACCCGCGGGGTGAGTTCTTAGCGTGCAAAAATGCAGCTCCCGTCTATCGTTTGCTGGGTGTCGGTGGACTGGGTGTTAGACAGATGCCAGGCCTTGACCAGCCTGTTCAGAAAGGTGCCATCGGTTATCACGTTCGTTCCGGCGGCCATAACCTTACCCAATATGACTGGCAGCAGTTTATGGATTTTGCTGATATGCACTTTGCAGCGGTGGGTCGGAACTAAAGCTCCATCGGGGGCAGGCTGGGCTGCTCCAGGAACATCATCGAAGCATCCTAACTATATTTTTTTCTTGACGTTAAGATAGCAAATCTGGTATAAATATAATAGGTTAGGTATGTGGAATCTTTAAGGTTTTACAAATAGAGGAGGAGTTAATATGGAAGGTGCAGAGTTGGTTGTAACGGCGACTTTGTGCTTCGCAAGTTGAGGTTTTCACATTTCGATGAAAATTCTTATCCCACCTTTGCGAGAACGCTTATTTTGGTGTGTGGCCAAAGCGTGAATAGTTATTTTTAACTCTTTTTAAAGGAGGACTATTATGTGTAAAAAATTGATTTATTTGGTCTCTTTTGTTTTGGTGCTGAGCATGACAGGCAATGCCTCAGCTGCTCTCTTGGTTCACTGGAGGTTTGATGAGGGTTCTGGGACCACCGCCTATGACTCAAGCGGCAATGGGCACGATGGCACCTTCGTGGGTGATCCCAAGTGGGTGGCCGGGAAAATAGGCGGTGCCCTGGAGTTCGGCGGTGACGGCGATAGTGTGGTTGATGACGACGCTGAAAACTACCTGAATGGTCTGGACGCCGTGACAATCTGTATCTGGATCAAATCTGATGTGGCTCCCACAGATAAGGGTTTTATCGATTGCGAGCAGCCCGATGGTAGTGACAACATTATCACTATGCGCTACGATGCCGCCGGCGCGACCGGTGGCGGCACGAGCTTGCTGAAAATGGCAGTGGTAGCACCCAATGACGAACAGCAGCTGGAGAGTTCCAGCAATCTTCAGGTTACCGAGTGGCAGCACGTTGCTATGGTCTGGAGCCGCAACGAGCAACTGAAGTTTTATGTTAACGGGGTATTGGACACACCTCAGGCCAATGGTACGCCAAGGGACGTGAGCACATCGGACGTGACGATGCTGATTGTTGGCCAGGGCGGCAAAGACGCCGGCGCAGGCTGGGACGGTCTGATCGACGATGTACGAATCTACGACGAGGCGCTGACGGAGCCCGAGATTCTGGCTGCTATGAAAGGCGAAGCGTATCCGTATGCCCTGGGCCCTGTCCCGCAGGATGGTGCCATATACCTGGATACGTGGGTTAACCTTAGCTGGGCGCCGGGAGATTTTGCCCTCTCGCACGATGTGTATTTCGGCGACAATTTTGAAGATGTGGATGCCGGCGCCGAAAGCACATTCCGGGGCAACCAGACCTCAATGTTTTTAATTGTAGGTTTCCCGGGATTTCCTTTTCCGGACGGCCTTGTTCCGGGCACGACTTACTACTGGCGAATCGATGAGATCAATGAGCTGGACCCGAACAGTCCGTGGAAGGGCAATGTCTGGAGCTTTATGATTGCTCCCAGAACCGCCTACGACCCTGACCCGGCTGATGGTGCCGAGCTTGTAGCCCTGGATGCGAAGCTTAGCTGGACGGCAGGTTTCGGTGCGAAATTACATACCGTATATTTTGGTGATAATTTTGACAATGTGAGCAGTGCCGCAGGGGGTCTTCCTCAGGGGACTGCGACCTATAATCCCGGCCCGCTTAAATCAGGTAAGACTTACTACTGGCGGGTCGATGAGTTTGATATTATCGCCACGTACAAAGGCGA
>JBAQFY010000336.1:0-21797 GCA_049287505.1 Sedimentisphaerales bacterium
GGCGGGATTTACGGCGCCGTTGGCGATGTCGCCAGGTATTCCAAAAAGATGGTCATTGAACGAATAATGAAGGAGAACAATCTGCAGGGTCCGGAATTAGCTGTCTTCGGCGATGGTCCGGTTGAGCTGCGGGAATGCCGAAAGCGCGAAGGTATTGCTGTCGGCATTGCAAGCGATGAAATCCGCCGTCACGGCTTGAGTACCGAAAAGCGTACCCGTCTGATAAAAGCCGGCGCACACATTATCGTGCCCGATTTCTCACAACATGAGAGGCTAATAAAATTATTATTCAGTTTGTGAAGAGCCGGGGCTCTTTAAGAGTGAATTGATAGCGTTTTTTCACACGAGATTGACCTGTCATTGTGGACAAAATCAAAACCTCTACATTGTTGTAATCTGGGATTGAGTAATTTAAGTCACTAAAGCAAACGACCATCAAGTTCCTTGGTCTGGTTCAGTATTCATAAACATCTCCATATCTTTGGATGTCTAACTGAACTCTCGTCGGAATGTGTGCGAAACAAGCTCTAGTAAGAGCTAAGAGTTTTTTAGCTTCAAGTTGTTCCTCTAATTCTCTCAACAGCGGTATGAGATACATTACATCTCTTGCTGCATATGAAACTTGCTCTACTGTTAACTCATCAGATAACCAGTTTGACATTCTTTCATTCTTGTCGATATGAATTCCAAGGTGCTCACGTAACAAGAATTTGAGACTATGGTCGTTACGATTTGGGTTCAGTAATTTGCTAGCTATTTTTGTACAAGCAACATTACAAGCATTCGCTTCCCATTTATAAGCCATAAATCTTAAATCGAAAGTGGCGTGATGGAATACTTTTCTAACTTGGCTATTGGAAAGGAGTCTACATAGATGTTCTGGACGGCACTTGTTAGTCTGGATTACTACGATTTTTTCCTCCCCTATACTCATCTGACTTGTACAAATAGCTGCCTTCTGCCACTCAAGACCTGTGGTCTCAATATCCCATCCCACTTCACCTATTTGTGTCGCTAGCTCTATATCGTCTATGCTTAAATCACCAATCTGAATGGTGACGTGTTTTCCATCTACGCACTCACTTTGCATGATTTTGCCCTTTGCTAAGATTCACTTTTATTGCCAGCCCATAATCTTTAATCATTGCATCGAATTCTTGACGCATGAAATCGTACAGTGTTCCACCCTGTTCAAATACAAAAGTAGGCACATTACCACGTCCTTTTTGGTGCTTGTACATTGCAAGTATACCAATATGGTCAAACCGGTAAAACGAAAAAACTGGGCACTTTGGCAAAAACCAGATTTCCACACTACCACCTTCGTTCTCTGCCATAGCTTTGAGCCTTTTGAAGAAAGTGGTGGATTCTTCAATTCTTCCTTTTAAGTCCTCTTCTTTTTCAATATCAAATCGTCTTGTCAACTCCGATACGATGTCTTTATTATTTGGATCCGGTAGGACGACCCTTACCCTTGCATTATTGTTTTTGATAGCTGTTTTCAAATGTTCCTCGTGCGCACCGCACCAGGTCCTGCCATATGCGAAGAATATGTCAATTTTACTCGATTTTTCGATATACCTACGCCAGTCTATGTCGTCATGAAAACGATTAGTAATTTTGAGGAGTCCAGCAAGTGCGACGTCTCGAGATACTTGAGTTTTTACAAGTATTTCGCTCAGAAAAGACCTTTTTGCCATGAGTTCCCAAAACAACGTTATTGTTGACGTAACAAATATCAAAGCACCTAATTGCTGCATGAGCACTTGTAAGATTTGCAGTTTACCAGCCCACGCTTTGCCAACCGTGATCGATATCAGCAGAACTCCTATAACTATGAAGACAATCGCGATAATTATTACACGTAGAGTAACTCTCTCGCTATACAGTTTTTGTTCTTTGTTTCTCATTTAATATCCTTTCAGAAATAGTCTCCAGCGAATATCAAATAACACACAATAAAAATCATTGGAAATATCTGCGATGTTGTCTTGTTCAGTGGAGATAAAATTAATCATACGGTTTTTGGGCTCGTCTGCAAGTGTGTTCTCTTGATTTTTCTTTTCGAATCTTTTGATGGGACAGGAAGGTGTTTATGGTGATAGCTATTGCTTAGGGCAAGCTCGACTGTTAAAATACAGATAGTACATAAGATTTTGTAAGGAGTTTAAGAAGTGCCGATATTTGAGTACAAGTGCAACAAATGTGGTCATACGATGGAGTTTTTAGAGAAAACGAGGACTCCTCGAAAACATATCTGCGAGAAGTGCAACAGTTCCGACTTGCAGAAGCTACTGAGCGGCTTTGCTGTAGGCCAGAGCAAGTCGGCAAGTCAAACCTGCGAATCCTGTCCGAGCGGCCCGTGTCCGACGAGTGCCTGTTCGACGTGAATATGTCCCTGTGGTTCTTAATATTGGAAAAGGTTACCTGCTTTGGTTGAGCCAGATGTCCAGCCGTGGTGTTTCCCAGCCGTAGGGTTTGCCGAGGATGTCGTAGTCGCCGTCGCCATCGAGGTCGGCGATTTTGGATTCGTGCAGAGCAATACCGCTTGAGACCTGGGTGATTTCGAAGTTTCCTTTGCCGTCGCCCAGGAGAATTAAATTTTTGGCATCCGGATTCCTGCCGTTCAGGCGCATTTCTGCGACCCAGATGTCGAGATTGCCGTCGCCGTTAAAATCGATGAGCGCTAATGAGTGGCCGCAATCTACTTCTTCAATTATTTTTTTGCTGACCCAGGTGCCTTTTTTCCATTCGTATATAATCAAGGGGGCTATGCCGTCTCCAACAACAAAGACTACCTCCGGACGACCTCCTTCAATTAGCTGTCCGGCTGCTGAGCGCGAAAATGCGTAGCCGGCGTCGATAATATTTGGTGTGTAGCTGGTTCCGCCGTTATGTTTGAACCAGCGTCCGCCGCCGACTATATCAAGTTTGCCGTCGCCATCAATATCCGCTTTGGCCAGACCTTCATGTTCGTTGATTGCCTTGAAACCGGGGTATGTTCCCCGCTGTTCCATTTCGCTGTCGTCGCTCCAGGAGTAAATCTCTGTGCACTGCCAGGCCTTGGCTGTTTTAGGGTTTTTTGGAATTTCGGCGATATATAATTTACAGGCACCCTGGTTCCAGAATACAAGCTCGGTTTGCCCGTCACCATCGAAGTCGCCGAATATCTGGTCGTGGTGTTTTTTGGCGCCGAAGTTTTTAATTTCTCGCCGCTTCCACGGGGTGTCAGGATGGAATTCAGGATATGGATTTTCCCACCACCAGACTCTGTTATCCTGTGAGTCGCCTCCAAAGACTATATCGAGGTCTCCGTCTGCATCGATATCGCAGAAGTCTGCTCCGGCTTCGATATGCAGGGCCTGGTCGTCTATGACATATTTTGTCCAGCCATTTGAACCTCGACGATACCAGACGACCGAAGGTGCCTTAGTGCGTTCGGTGATGGCAAAATCATTAACGCCGTCCTTGTCGATGTCGCATACAATGCTTGAGGTCTGCTGTGTGCCGGTGTTCGGAGCTGGAAGGTCTCCGTTTACCGTCGATAGATGTTTCCAATTGGCGGTGCTTGCCTTTTGTAAAGCGAAGCTGCAAGTAGTAAGGCAGCTTGCGGCAATTAACACGCTGACTCTTAACATTCCCGGTTTCATTATAGAATCTCCTTATTTTAGTTGTGATGGGTTATACAAAATGGAAATCAGGTGCATATTTTTTGAGGGGAATCGTTTTTTGATTTTCTCAAATAATCCTGCAAATCCTTATTGTGGGTGTTCAAATATCTTCAAGGTCAGCTAAGAAAGAATCGGACTTATCCAGCTCCAATTCAGGGAAGCTGCCGGACAGCTCCTCTGCCAGGACCTTTGGTGGCGGCACTTTCGGGGCGGGTTTCGGTTTGGCCTGCTTTGGCGGGACGATTTTTTCCGGCTTGCCGTCGACCTGCAGCAGGAACGTAAGCGGGCCTATTCTGATATAATCGCCTGCCTGAACCGTTGTCTCATTTATACGTTTACCATTAAGGAATGTGCCGTTGCGTGAATCAAGGTCTCGAATTTTCACGGCCTCGTTGTTCTGGTTGAGCTGGCAGTGCCTTTTGGAAACGACCGTAAGGGGGATACACAAATCGCAATCGTGACGTCGGCCAATTATCGTAGTGTCGCTCGGTAGAGAAAAGGCTTTTTGTGAGCCGTCTTTTTTGAATAGAACCAGATTAACGTCCATTCTACCTTCCTCGCTATCAGTTTTTACTTTCCCACGACTACTTTTATTATATATACAATAGTTCTATATGACAAGAAATAAATCGGACAATAAATAATATTGACAGAGCCGGAACCGAGGATTAAAGTTGCGTAATCCTATGTTTAATAAGAAGTTATTGAAATTATAGGCGATTTTGTATATGGCAGGCTCGTTTTGATAACTTTTCCTTACTGACTAAATGGGCGTTTTAACTGTTAGCTCGGTAGCTCCTGGAGAGACAAACTTGACAATTTTGGCTACGCTGATATATTCATAGGCAAACACAAAAGGGTTGGTAATATCGGATAGATAAATGGCAAAAGTTACACTGCCTGATGGCAGCACATTAGAAGTTAGCGAAGGTGCGACGGCACAGCAATTAGCGGAACAGATAGGACCGGGACTTGCAAAAGCGGCTGTAGCAGCGAAAGTAAGCGGCCAATTGGTAGATTTATCCACGCCTATTAATATCGAAGCAGATATTCAAATCATTACTCCTAAAGATGACGAAGGCCTTGGAGTGATGCGCCATAGCTGCGCCCACGTAATGGCTGAAGCTATATGCAGTATTTGGCCGGATACAAAACTGGTCTATGGGCCAACCGTTGAGGACGGATTTTACTATGATATTGACCTTGATGAGCCGATTCGGCCGGCCGATTTCGAGCGAATCGAGGAGAAGATGGCCGAAATTGTCCAAGCCGACCAGCCCTTTGTTCGCAAAGAAATGACCAAAGCCGAGGCCTTAGCGAAATTAGCAGGTGACAAATACAAGACCGACAATATAAGCCACGCAGATAGCGATGTTATTAGTTTTTACTCGCATGGGGATGGTTTCGAGGACCTGTGCCGGGGTCCGCACGTACCCAGCACCGGCAAAGTTGGGAGCTTTAAGGTTATGTCGGTAGCCGGTGCTTATTGGCACGGCGACCCGACACAAAAAATGCTCCAGCGAGTCTATGGCACCGCCTGGCCGACGAAAAAAGAGCTTGACGAGCACCTGCAAAGATTAGCCGAGGCGAAAAAACGTGACCATCGCGTTTTAGGCAAGCAGCTGGATTTATTTAGTTTCAACGAAGCCGGCCCGGGCTTTGCGTTCATTCACCCCAAAGGAGCGATTATCTGGAATGCCATAGTGGACTTTTGGCGGGGTGTTCATGATAGGTATGGATATGAGGAAATCCGCACACCTATAATTCTTAATGAGGAGCTCTGGCACAGGAGCGGCCACTGGGACAATTACAAAGAGAATATGTACTTTACCAGATTCGACGACGCAGGCTATGCGATAAAGCCGATGAATTGTCCCGGCGGATGTCTGGTTTACAAGACCCGGCAGCACTCATATCGCGAATTTCCGATGCGCGTTGCCGAGCTTGGGCTGGTGCATCGACACGAGGCCAGCGGTGTTATGCACGGGCTTTTCAGGGTAAGGCAATTCACCCAGGATGATGCCCATATTTTCTGCACCCCTGAGCAGATAGAGTCCGAGATAATCGGAGTCATCGAACTTACCTTTGAGATATATCAGGCCTTTGGATTCGAGGAGTTTCATATCGAGCTGTCCACGAAGCCCGAAAAGCACATAGGCTCGGACGAGATTTGGGAGACAGCCACAAATGCGCTCAAGGATGCTCTCAGGCACAAGAGTATTGAATACAAAATCAATGAGGGTGATGGCGCATTTTACGGGCCTAAAATTGATTTTCATATAAAAGATTGCCTGAAAAGGTCCTGGCAATTAGGCACAATTCAACTGGATTTTTCTATGCCGCAGCGATTCGGCCTGGTTTACACCGATAAAGATAATACCGAGAAAACTCCGGTTATGATTCACAGGGCTGTTTTAGGCTCTTTTGAGCGCTTTATTGGTATTCTTATAGAACACTACGGTGCGAATTTCCCACTTTGGCTTTCGCCGGTGCAGGGAAGAATACTACCGATAAGTGAAAAAAGCAACGATTATGCGAAAGTCGTTGAGGGTAAGCTAAAAGATGCGTCTCTGCGCTGCAGATGTGATTTTTCGGATGAGAAAATAAATGTCAAAATTGCCAAGGCCCACAGCGAAAAGCTCCCCTTTATGCTGGTAGTCGGACCCAAAGAGGCCCAGTCCGATACGGTCAACGTAAGAATCCGGGGCGTAAAGGAGAATAAAACAATCCGGATTGATGAGTTTTTAAGAATAGCGAAGGACAAAATTGCCGATAAAAAAATAGATTTGGCTTTTTAGAAATATAAGTTATAATTGTTGGTTGTAAAAAGACATTAAGAATACTTGCTTAATGATGTGTTCCTTTGTAGAAAGGTAAGGTGGTGTACAATAAGTAAAGGAGGTTTAAAGGTAAATGGAGGAATTCGGGCCGAAACAATTCGGCTCGTTGACGAATCAAACAATCAAGTGGGCATCATAAGTAAATACGAGGCCCTCAACAGAGCACGCGAGGTGGGGCTGGACCTTGTTGAAGTTGCCCCTACGAGCGACCCGCCGGTTTGCCGGATAATGGATTACGGCAAGTGGCTTTACGAACAAAAGCGTAAGATTCGCGAGGCCCATAAGAAAAGCCACCGCCATTCTGCTACTCTGAAGGAGATAAGGCTCAGACCCGAAACCGACAAACGAGACCTGGAGATTAAGCTCAAACACGGTCGGGAATTTCTGGAAAAAGGCCACAAAGTACAATTCACAATGTTCTTCCGCGGACGTCAAATGCTGCACCGTGACCAGGGTTATGCTATGCTTGAGGAAATTACGGAATCACTGAAGGATATATCGAAGGTTGAGCGGCCGGCCAGAATGGCGGGCAGACGCATGACTTTATTAGTAGTGCCGAAGTAATTCTTATCCGTTGAATAGAAGCGGCCTCGGCAGTCTCGTGGAGCATATTGCATAGCACCAAGTGTATCAAAACACACATCACTTATGCTTTATCACTTGTAAGTTCTGCACTTACAACTTATACGTTCATAAAAGGGGCAGTTTGCCAAGGAAGACCTTTGGCGAGTTTTTCTAATTATTTTAAAGAATTTACACCTCCGCTATTGACCAACAGCGGCTAATAACGTAAATTACCAACTTTATATTCTTCCGGAGCTGACAGAGCACAGCGAAGTTGATTTTTGATGCTGGATTTCAGGTAGTGCTTTATCAAGCGTGCTTTGAGGGTTGTCATTCCGCACTTGATGCGGAATCCAGTACCATCAATAAGTCTGGATTCCCGCTTTCGCGGGAATGACAAACCATCGTTTGAGCCTTGACAGGGCAGCAGGTTATTTTAAGGGGAACAGTTGAATGCCGAAACAGAAAACCCATAAGGGGTTGAAAAAAAGAGTCAAGATTACCGCTACCGGCAAGGTCAGGTATAAACGTGCCGGTGGTGGTCATCTTATGAGCGGTAAAAACGCAAAACGTCGAAGGCGTGTGGGCAGCTCGTCTATTATAACAGGCGCCATGGCTAAAACTATCAAGACTGAACTGGGTAAGTAGATGGAAGATAAACGAATAGTGCTCTATTGCAGATTGGATGATGGATGTCATTGCGGGCCCTTCGCTTCGCTCGGGATAAACTCCTCGAAACAATCTCAATTTTGAGGCCGGAGATTTCCACGGCCACTTTCGTGGCCTCGCAATGACAACTCCTCAAATCATTAGCGACAATGCAATAGTCAATAGAAAACAGTCAATAATCAATTGAATGGGCTTGCTTCTCGGCTTTCATTCTGCTCACCGCCAGTAAGCTTAAAAAATCGAAGATTTTCAAAGGAAAGCAGGTCAGCAAAGATGCCAAGAGTCAGAAAAGGTGCCGCAAGACACCAGGCAAAGAAACGAATCCTAAAAGCTGTGAAGGGCCATCGTGCCTCTGCAGGTCGGCTGTATCGCCTGGCCAAAGAAGCTACCGTTCGGGCAGCCGTTAATGCTCGCATTGACCGCAAACGCCGAAAACGCGATTTTCGGGGTTTGTGGATTACACGATTAAACGCAGCCTGCCGGCAGCGGGGTATAAGATATAGTCAGTTCGTCAATGGCTGCAAAAAGGCCAACATTGGGCTGAACCGAAAAATGCTGAGCGAAATTGCCATCGCCGACCCAGACGGTTTTGACGCCATAGTTGAGACTGCCAAGGCCGCAATAAAATCGTGAATCGTAATTCAGACCTTGCCTGGCAAGCCGCGAGCGATGACATACGACATAGGAAAAAATGCTTGAGCAATTTAAACAAACCGGTAAAGAAGCCCTTGCTGACCTGAAGAAGGTTACCGACCTGACCGCTCTGGAAGAGTTCCGCATAAAATACCTGAGCCGAAGAGGACAGATTATCCAGATGCTTAGTCAGATAGGTAAACTCCCCCCCGAACAAAAACCTCAGGCAGGCCAACTTGCAAACAAGATAAAAAAAGAGGTTACCAAAGCATATGAGCAGCTCAAAAGCACTCTATTGCAATCGCAGCAGGAAATATCAAAAGAGATGATAGACGTGACTCTGCCTGGCAGACCTGTCAGGGTTGGAAAAACTCACATTATTACACAAACCTTAAATGAGCTGCTGGAGATATTCGGCCGAATGGGCTTTGCCGTGGCCTATGGCCCTGAGGTCGAAGACGAATGGCACAATTTCGGCGCGCTGAATATGGGGCCTGAACATCCGTCAAGAGACCCTTTTGATTGTTTTTATATCGGCGATAACCTCCTTTTACGTAGCCATACCTCGCCGGTTCAGATTCGTGTTATGGAGCGCACGAAACCGCCCATTCGTGTAGTGGCGCCGGGACGGGTCTATCGGCCGGACACTGTCGATGCGACACATATGTATATGTTTTATCAGCTTGAAGCCCTGGTTGTCGATGAGGGTGTTAGTATGGTGGATATGAAGACCACCATCGAGCAGTTTATCCATACCTTTTTGGGTGCCGGTGCGAAATGGCGGTTTCGGCCGAGCTTTTTCCCGTTTACAGAGCCGAGTGCTGAAGTTGATTTGCTCCTGAAAGATAAAAGCGGCGGTGAAAGCTGGGTAGAGATGGGCGGCTGCGGTATGGTTGACCCGAATGTCTTTGACGCCGTTGGGATAGACAGCGAGAAATATACCGGCTGGGCTTTCGGTTTCGGAATAGAACGGCTGGCAATGCGTAAATACGGCATTACAGACATTCGTCTTTTTTTCGAAAACGACCTGCGATTCCTGGGCCAATTCTAATTTTCTTCAACATTGCATTTAAAGGGTGTGATAAATTTGTTAGAAGCCCTAAATTTAAGGTGGTAGATTTCGTTAAACTATAGTAGAATTTGCAGTTAATATAGGGTACAGTTGAACCTGGAGGTGATAGGTATGGTCTATAGAGTAATTATTGAAAAAGGCGAAGATTTTGGCTATGTGGTACATTGCCCGGCGATTCCTGGTTGTCATTCGCAGGGTAATACTATTGAAGAAGCGATCGAGAACATCAAGGATGCGATAAAAGGATGTCTGTCAGTATTGGATGAGGAGGTTTGTGTATCTGCTAAAGAAATCGGGGCTATGGAAATTGAGGTGTAGTTTGTGAAAC
Organism: Sedimentisphaerales bacterium; assembly: GCA_049287505.1. Classification (GTDB taxonomy): domain Bacteria; phylum Planctomycetota; class Phycisphaerae; order Sedimentisphaerales; family Anaerobacaceae; genus NIOZ-UU13. The sequence goes on from JBAQFY010000336.1 coordinate 9,778, forward strand.
TGCCGGTAATTTCAGGCAAACAGGCGATTCGTGCCTTTGAAAAGGCAGGTTGGTATATTGATCGCCGGGCAAAAAGCAGGCACATAATCATGAAAAAGCCGGGTGTGAAAACCACTCTATCAATCCCAGAGCATAAGACCCTTGATAGAGGACTGTTACGCGCTTTGATAAGAGATGCGTATATTTCAATTGCTGATTTTAATAAATTGTTAAAGAAGTAAGGTTAGATTGGGCGTTTGGTTTCGGGATAGAACGCCTGGCTATGCTGAAGTACGGCATTACGGACATTCGTCTTTTTTTCGAAAACGACCTGCGCTTCTTGGACCAATTCTGTTTTTTTACGCCAAGAAGCAATTTCAAATCGCAATATGCAATTCCGAGCGTAATACACACTCGTTATTTGGATTTTAATCAGCCTGGTGAGTTGATTTAGCTTTGAGTTTTTCGTCTGCGGCTTCCCAGCGTGTGCGGATATCGTCTTTGGACTGCCATCTAAACCAAAGCACAAAACTTTCGTCACGTTCGACTTTGCCATAATAGTGGTCGGTATTAACGGCTTTGCCGTTGGAATGGACGAGCACGAGCAGTTTCGCAATGCCTGTTTGCTCTACGCCGCGGGCTAATGCCAGCTCAGGTGACTGCACAGATGTGTTGGGGACCGGAATTGATGGGATGCCTAAAAGGCTGCTTTTGTATTCTGTGCCGAGTGCGCCCGAACTAATCTCGGCTACGTAGTCAGCTTGCTCGGCATTTTCCACAAGATGAGCCCCGATTTCGGAAAAACGCGCTCGTATTGCTGCCTTGACATATTCGACGTCGTAGCTCTTTAGATTGGTAAAGTCTATGTAAGTTTTTTCCCCTGCTATCTGCGGAATGTCGAGTTTCTCAAGCGCGATGTCAACCGCTCCGGAAAGAAGGAGCTGCTCAATAGCGGTCCGCTCTGTGTTGGTAAAAGTTCGTGTGCTGCAGCCGGTCGTGAAGGTTACTAATAAATTTAACCAAATGATATACTTCATTTTTTGTCTCATTTAAACAACCCCGGAAACTTGAAAAAACTTAGACAGCAAAAAATTTTGTCCGGAATGTAAACACTGCTCGCTGTTATTTGACTGAATCGTCGGGTGGTAGTCCGAGCTTTTTGTATAAGTTGCGTCTGCCAGTTTTGTCGGTTTCGATAGTTGCTCTGGCGTATTCGGCTACTTCTTTTGCATGTTTGCGCGGGACTACGATGACGCCATCGCCATCGGCGACGATGACGTCACCCGGCTCTACCAAAACGCCGCCGCAGACGATAGGACGATTTACGGATTCGATTTCGTTTCGGCCAGGGCGGATGCCTCTTCCGGGTTTTTTAAAGTAAAGCGGGACTTTCTCTGTTGCAACTTCGTCTGTATCACGGGCGGTGGCGTTGGTAACCACTCCGACACATCCCTGCAGCTTCCAGCCCATAATATTATTCGAGCCGATTGAGCCGACGTCGGAATCCGGGGCATCATCGAAGACCAACGCTGTGCCCTCGCGGATGAGCGGGACAAACGGCTCGCTCGAAAGCGTGCTATACCACTGGCCGACCCAGCGGTCGAATGCCCCGGTTTCCATAGGTGGCGCCGGCGGCTTGTTAGTTGGAACGTACCGGACGGTAACCGCGATGCCGATAAAGCGGTGCTTGAAATGTATGGTGTCTTTCCAGGCGGCGTGTATTTCCGGCGACATCAGGCCGACATTGGTCAGCCCGACTTTGTCCATTCCATCGGAAACGTCGGCTACGCGCAGGCCCTCAAAGAGCTTGAGGATTTGTTCATCCTCTTCGGCTGAGTAAATCTTGGTTGCAATGAAATTTTTGCCTGCCCTTAATTCTTCAGTACTCGGCCTGGCATTCTGTTTGGCTGCTGCCGGTGCCGAATAAGCACCTATGACAAGCAGCGAGAATGCCAACAGCCCGACTAAAACCACTAAGGTTACTGCTGCTGTTGTCTTTGCTTTTGCGGTTTGCATTTTTTGTCTCCTCAATTTCTAAAAAAATCCTAAAATACAGGCACCTTGATACTATAAGCTTTTTTTGGGCCGGTTCAAGGTAAAAATACACAAGGAGCAGTTTAAAGTATCTGACAAAAAGACGAAATGCTGAAAAGAATAAAGAGGAAGAAATTGTTTAACAGATTTCTCGACTTCGCCTTCGGCTACGCTCGAAATGACAATGGGTGTTTTCGAGATGTTTTAGACGTTGGAGAAGTTATTGATTATTATTGTGTATTTGGTAAATTGAAATCGCAGATAAAGCCGACAGGTTTGGAGACAGATGATATGATTGAAATTACGGATGACATATTTATTTGCGAAGATGAGCTTATTTTCAAGGCGTCACGGAGTGGCGGGCCGGGGGGACAGAATGTCAACAAGGTAAACACTCGGATTACGCTGCTTTTTGATGTGGCGAATTGTGAGAGTTTTTCCGATGCGCAAAAGCAGCGAATACTCTCTCGTTTGTCAACGCGAGCCGACAAAAATGGCCTGATAAGGGTTATTTCGCAAAAGTTCCGAACTCAAAAGGCAAATCGAAGAGCTGCGGTCGAGCGATTGCAACAGTTGCTGGCTGAGGCGCTGAAGATCCGGCTGGCACGGGAAAAGACCAAGATTCCGTATGTGGTTAAACAGCGGCGATTAGAGGAAAAAAGACGGCGAAGTCTGTTAAAACAACAGAGAGCGAAAAGGAGTTTGGCTGAGGATTTTTGGGATTAGAGGCTACGGAACGGAGGGCAAGTATCAGTGTTTTCGGCGGCGTACCATTACCAGGAAAACCACGACTACGGTAATAATTATGATTACCAGCACTTCCTTTGGACCGATTAACACAGCCGCCATAGTAGTTTGGTCTCCTTTTTCATCGAGCCTGTATCCGGCAGAATCTTGCTTTTCAGACGTTTCCTTTTGGTCGAGATTTTTATAGTTATTTTCGCCTGAAATCAAGGAAAATATTTCGCATAAAAGAGGCTTTTCCGGCGTCCTAAGATAAATCTGGCGGAGAGAGATAATTTTTATATTAAAGTATGTGTCGGAACGTCATATTGGTAGTGAAGGTTGATTATTAACCGGACTGGGTTGGCTTTGGATGCTGGAAGATGAGCGTCTAATATGGGAGCTTAAGCGTGGGGATAAAGAGGCCCTGCGCCAAGTCTATATGAAGTATAAAGATAACCTGCTGACGATAGCGGCTTGGCTGCTGCATGATACTTATGCTGCGGAGGAAGTTCTGCACGATGTTTTTGTTTCTTTTGCCGCCGGCGTTGGAAGGCTTGAGCTGCGAGTGAGTCTGCGGAACTATCTAACGGCCGGCATTGTGAACCGGGTTCGTGACAGATGCCGTAAAAAGAAACACCATATTGTTGAGCTTGGCAAAGCCGGGCAGATTAGCTCGGATTTGGATGGTCCCGTGCAGTCGGCAATATTCGCTGAAGAATCGCAGCTATTGGCTGACGCATTATTCCAGCTTCCATTGGAGCAGCGAGAAATAATAATCCTGCATTTGAACGGCGGGATGAAATTTAAGGAGATAGCTGAAGTGCAGCGTATCGGTCTCAGTACGGTCCAGGGCAGATACCGTTATGGGCTTGATAAACTGCGGACAATCTTAAGGGGAGAGTCGAAAAAATGAATCCCGCAGACCAGATAGAACGAACGATTGAGAGATTGCATATAACTACCAGAGCCGAGATGGACAGGCGTATTCTTGACGATGCTTTTACGGCACTTGAAAAATCTGCACAAAAGCAGTTACCTCACGTTGGACGCAGCTCTCGGCGAAGAACTCTAAGAATCAGAATAGCAGAGCTGGCCGCCGTCGCTGCTGTGATTCTTGTGGTTTTTGCTTTATTCTTTGGCGTACAGGCCAAAAAAGCTGTCGGACTCAGTGAGATTTATGAAGCACTGGGGAAAGTTGAGAATGTCTGTATTGCAACGTTTCAACCACCAGCAAACGAACCGGTACAAATCGAGTGGGTCTCACAAACCCTGGATATCGACATGCTCAGATTTGGGGAGCGGTTTGTTTTGTTGGATATTCCAAATAAAGTCCAAATGATAAAGTTTTTATCTTCAGGTTCTGTTACGGCAACTGCGATTACGGATGAGATGCTTACCAAATTTGAGGAGGCGTCGTTTCATCAGAGGTTCGGTTTGGTTCCCTTTTCAAATATAAGCGATGTTTCCGGTGCTAAATGGATTCGTGTGGAGGCTCCAGAAATAGAGGCTGCTGTGTCGGGCACTAAGGTCTATGAGCTTACCTGGCCGGGGAAAAATAGCACTTCTGAGGCGATTGGATTAAAAAGATGGCGAGTTTTTATAGATGCACGCACTAAGCTGCCTAAAAGAACGGAATATTATTTCAGACTCCAACCGGAAGTGGAGTATTTGTTTGAGAAGTATGAGGTAATTACATATCCCAGCGAGGACGAGATTCAGGCGGTCATTCGCAAGACATTCGGTCCGGCTGCGAGCTGGCCGGGTGAGCCGGGGTATATGGGCACACCGCAGCCCGATTAAGGCAAAGCAGGTAGAGAAAAGTAGTTTTTCTATGATAATTGAAAACAATCGCTGATTGTGGTAAAAGAGAGCAAAAGAATAGTTACAAATCAGGGATTGTCCTTATGGCGGTTCAGTTTATTCTGGGCAGAAGCGGTACCGGCAAGACCAGCTACTGCATAAAGGCTATCGTCAATGCACTGGCCGAGCCGGGCGAACAGCAGTTGATTCTGCTGGTTCCCGAGCAAGCCACGTATCAGGCTGAGCGTGCCATTCTGTCTGACGAAAGAATAGTCGGCTACAACAGACTAAATGTTCTTTCGTTCGACCGTCTGCAATTTCTTTTGTTAGGTAAAAACACAGCCAGGCCGGCACTTTCGCGCATCGGCCGACAAATGATAGTTCACAGGCTCTTACGAGATAACAAAAGTAAATTGAAAATCTTTGACTCATCGGCTTTCTCGTCCGGACTGGCTCGGCAGATGGCACAAACTATTGCCGAACTGCACCAGTACGCTAAGAGCCCGGATGATATTGACCAGTTACTGAGCGAGTTGGCTAAAGACGAGCGTAATAATTTAGCAATCATAAAATTCACCGATATTGGCCTGATTTTTGGAGAATACTTAAAGTTCATTGAAGGCGATTTTCTTGACCCCGATGTTCAACTAACTCGTGCCCGCTTAGCGGTCTCGGCGTCAACTTTCGCCAGAGGAGCCAATTTGTGGGTTGATGGCTTTGCCGGCTTTACAGAAGCCGAGCTTGCAATCCTTACCGAGCTGCTGAAGGTGGTCGCAGAGGCACAAATTGCCCTTTGCCTGGACACCTCGGAGATTGATTTAGCGAATCCTTCGGCCCAGAACATTGACCCTGCCGGTTTGTTTAACCCGACACAGCGAACATACGCCGAGCTTGTCGAGAGAGTTAGAAAATGCAAACTTCAATTAACCAGGCCAATAATTCTTGAAGGGGCGGTTAGATTCTCAAGCTGCCCTCAGCTTGCTCATATCGAGCGTAATATATTTGAACTGAAACCGCCCAAACTTGTCTCTGCGGATAATATTCGCATCATATCGGCGCCGAACACGCGGGCTGAAGTCCGGTTCGTCGCGGGGCAGATACTCGAATTGGTCAGGGAAAAAGACTACCGATATCGTGACATTGCGGTTATCGCATCTGACATTGATAGTTATCAGCATTATATAAGGGCGTATTTTGACGACTATAATATCCCGTTTTTCATTGACAAGCGAAAACCATTGAACCAGCATCCTGTTGTTCAGCTTATTTGCTCGGCGCTCCAGGCGGTTACCGGCGGCTTTTCCCACAGCGATATTTTCGCCTATCTTAAAACTGACCTTGTGCCAATGCGGCGGTGCGATATCGACCTGCTGGAAAATTACTGTCTTGCCTTCGGCATAACGGCTAACGACTGGCAGAGCGATAAGCAGTGGGACTTTGCGGGTAAGGATAATAAAGACTTTGACGAGCCGCGGATAAACCAGATTCGGCTCGAAGCTATCGGCCCTTTGCTTGAGCTTCGAGACAGCCTTTGTCCGGCTGGCAATCCGGCAGAGATGCTCACTGCAACCCAGCTCACGCAAACCATTTTCAATTTTCTTGATGCTCTTGAGGTTAAGCAGACAATCAGCGGCTGGATTGAAGAAGCCAACAAGAACGACGATAGTGCTGCTGCTAATGAACATCAGCAATTTTATAACAAGCTTGTGGATATATTCGACGAGCTTGTCGAGGTCTTTGTAGGCCGGACTATGACGGCTGAGGATTATTTTGCAATTATCAACTCCGCTTTTTCGCAGTTGACGCTGGCTTTTATCCCGCCGACTTTGGACCAGGTCCTTGTTGGCTCTATTGAGCGCAGCCGACATCCGGACTTAAAAGCGGTTTTTTTAATTGGTGCCACTCAAAGACAATTTCCAGTGCCGCTCGTTTCGGACAGCATATTAACCGATGACGACCGCAGCGCTGCTGAGTCGGCGGATTTCCAATTGGCCCCGGCTACAAGTCAGACGCTTGCCGAGCGCCAGTATCTGGCCTACATTGCATTTACGCGTCCGTCCGAGCTTCTGTGTGTTACGTATCCTTCGGTTGACGATGATGGTAGTGCCGTTCCACGTTCGCAATTTATAGATAATCTTGAATCGTTATTCGAAAATCTTAGTGAAGAATCGATCGCAGTCGAGAAAATCGACATTGAGAAGGTGCATAGCGAAACTGAGCTTGGGGATTTGCTCTGCGGCAGGCTCGGCAAGGATACTTTCACGCAGAATACAGACTCCTGTCTTGAGTCTGGTGTCTTGGGTCTTGAGTCTTTATTAAATGATATTTGCTCGGATGGGCAGTTAGCTGGATTAGGTGAGCGTGTTCTATATGCGATAAGTTATGACAATTGCGCACGGTTAGCCTGCGATGTTATTGAGGAGCTTTTTGGCCGGCAGATACAAACCTCAGCCACGAGGCTGAGCACTTTCGCCGCCTGTCCGTATCAGTATTTCGCACGATACATATTGGAGCTGGAGGAACGAAAGGAATTTAAGTTTGAACCGTTAGACCTGGGTCTCTTTTATCATAATGTTCTGGATGCTTTGTTAAAGAGGCTTAACGAGGAAAAGAAGGATTTTGCAACAATCCAGAAAGAAGAGCTGTTGAAGATTCTCAACGAGCAGATAGAACAGGTTATTCAAACGCATTCCTTCTTATCAAACTTCAGTCGCCATTCACCTCATAATGCCTATATCATTAGTTCCGCTGCTGAAGCTCTTGAGGATTGTGTTTTAGCGGTTGTGCAGATGGTACGGGCGGGGAGTTTTAGGCCGAGCTTCTCAGAAGTTACATTTGGCCGGCTCCGTCATTCCGAGCCCTTCGCTTCGCTCAAGGATAAACTCCGCGAGGAATCTCGTGATACACTCGGCAAATATGAGTTTTCGCTTAGCGATAGCCGCGTACTGTCTATAGACGGAAAAATTGACCGGCTTGATATTGCAGATATTGACGACAAGAGAGTTGCCATTGTTTTTGATTATAAGCGTAAAGATATGTCTTTTAGCTGGTCAAAATTTTACTACGGCCTGGATATGCAGCTTCCGCTCTATATGCTGGCTGTTCGTAATGCGGCCGGCTCGAAAACGAAAGACGTAGCAGGTGCATTTTATATGCCGGTCGAAGTAAGCCCCCGAATAGCAACACTGGATGAAGTATCGAAGAAAACAGAAGCTTTCGATTATAAAGCAAAGGGAATATTCAATGGCCGGTTTGCTCGGCAGATTGACGGCAAGGCTTCAAAAGACAGTAAGTTTTATAATTTTTATGTTACTAAAGACGGCCAGCCGTACGGTCTTTATCATAGCAGAGGTGCATTAAAACCTGTTGATTTTGAGCAGGTGCTTAAATTTACCGAGAGAAAGTTACTGCGGTTGACAGAAGAAATTCTCTGCGGCGAAATTGATATCAGGCCATATCGTTTAAGTGGAAAATCACCCTGTAGTTATTGCAAATATAACTCTGTCTGCCGATTCGATTGGCAGATAAATGACTACAACCCTCTGGTATCACTTGGCAAGACCGAGGTCCTTGAAAAGATGGACGTTCAGAAAATTTGAAATCCGAAGCACGAAACACTTATGGTAAATCCGAAACTCGAAATCCGAAGCACGAAACAAATTCAAAATTCAAATGCTCAAATTTTCAAAACATATTGTTTTGACCATTTGAATTTTGGTCATTTGGATTTGTTTCGAATTTCGATATTTGGATTTCGGATTTAATAACAGAATTCGGATTTATACAAGATACGAGATACAAGATGCGAAATACAGGATATAAATGGACCGACCAGCAAAAACGGGCTATTAGCGCTCGCGGCAGTGATGTTCTTGTAACGGCCTCGGCGGGCACGGGAAAAACCGCTGTTCTCTCAGGGCGGTGTGTCAATATCGTCTCCGACAAGTCTGATGTCCGGGACATGCTCGTATTGACTTTTACCGAGGCCGCTGCTGAGCAGATGCGCTCGCGAATCGCCGAGCAATTAAGGGATGCGTTTTTGGAAAAGCCGGACAGCCATCTTCGCTACCAGCTTATGTTGCTCCAGGGCGCCGATATCAGCACTATACATTCGTTTTGCAAACGGCTTATTACGGAGCATTTTTATAAGCTCGGCCTGGACCCGACCTTCAGCGTGATTGACAGCGACGAACAAAAGTTGCTCAAAGCGGAGTCCCTCGAAAAAACCATCGACTGGGCCTGGCAGCAAAGCAATCTCAGGACGGCTCTCGAACAGCTTTTGTATCGGCGGGACCTAAGTTTACCCCGCACCACGATGCGGGGCGCAAATGACGGTTTTCTTGCAAAGATAATACAGCTTAGTGATTTTCTGGATGGCGTAGTTTCACGACAAAACTGGTGCGAAAGGGCGGCTCGCCTTGCGGAAGTCGCCAATCCATTTGTCTGCGGACTTGCCGAAAAACAAAAGCAAATCGTTGCCGATAAGCTGCAGGCCATTCTTAATCAGCTTCGCCACGCCCAAAAGCTCGCCGGAAGTGAAACTAATGGTGCCGGCTGGGCGGCCAAACTCCAGGACACTCATATCAAGCCTGTTTTACAATGTTTTGAGATTTTGAAAGCCGGGGATTGGAACAAATGTGCCGAGGCGATAAGGAATTTCGACAAGCCCACAACATATAAGCCGAAAGGTCTGCCCGAATTGATTGCAGGATTGCTGCAGAAGACGGCCAGAAAGGCTGTGGATGACTTCAAAGGGCTTTCACAGCTTGCAATGGTAAATCCTGATTACCTCGACAGGCTCAGCGGTTCGGTTGGATTGCAGACCAGAGTGCTTATTGAGCTTATTAAGAAATTTGACGGCTTGTACAGCCGCACCAAGCGGACACTCAATTGTCTGGATTTTGCCGACCTTGAACATAAGGCCTTGGACCTTTTAACGGCTGAAGATTCCACAGAAGATGAGCCCAAACCTTCTGAGACGGCTCTTATGCTTCGAGAAAAATACAAGCACATTTTTGTCGATGAATATCAGGATGTCAATTCCGTCCAGCAGCGGATACTTCAGATGCTCAGTCCCGGCGGAAATATCCTGGAGGTCGGCGATGTCAAACAAAGTATTTATGCCTTTCGAGGAGCACAGCCCGATATTTTCCTCGAACGGCTAAAGCTGGCTTCGGCTGAGCCTGAAAATGCGCCGAATGGTTTGCGTGTTGACCTCAACGTTAATTTCCGCTCAGCCAAAGGAATCCTCGATTTTGTCAACAGGATATTTTCTCGCATAATGACGCCCTCTTTTACGAAGATTGACTACGATGAGTCGGCCCAATTGAGGCCGGCACTTACGGATGAACCTAAGGACCGGCTGGTAAGTGATAATAAACCGGTTGTTGAGTTCCATATGCTTGACGAAGCCGACAAGGACGATGATGTGCAAGACGAAAAGAGTAGTGAATCCCGACCCGTCTTTGCCACAAGGCATCCTGTGGACGATGGGCGGGATGAATCTAAGGATGAGGAAAATCTGAATCTTGTTTCTTCGCGACAGCGTCAGGCCGCGATGATTGCCCGGCGTATCAGGCAGATGGTCGGCGCCGATACGGGTAAGCCGGAGTTTCAAATATACGAAAAACAGCAGGACACTTTTCGGGATGTTCAATATCGTGACATTGTCGTGCTGATGCGTTCGTTGGCTAAAAAGGCCAATGATTACGTCGAGGTGTTCCGATTGGCCGGTATGCCTGTCAGTTGTCTGGCCACAGCGGGGTATTTTCAGGCAACCGAAATCAGCGATGTATTGTGCCTGTTGAAGGTCCTGGACAATCCACAGCGTGACATAGAATTGGCTGCTGTATTGCGAAGCCCATTTTTTAAAATCAGTGACACCGAGCTGGCGAAGATAAAAATACACAATAAGGCAAATCAACAGCACAGAAATTACTATGACTGCGTGCTCCAATACTGTAGCTGCGGTACGGATGTAAAACTTGCGGGAAAGCTCAAAGGAATAATCGCTCAGCTCGAGCAGTGGCGGACAATCGCCCGGCGGGGCAGTCTGGCTGATTTGGTCTGGCAGGTCTATCGCGAGACCGGCTTTGTGTCATTTGTTTCGGCTCTGCCCAACGGCCAGGCGCGCCGGGCTAATCTTCTCAAACTTCACGACAGGGCAATCCAGTTTGAGGGCTTTGCCAGCAGTGCCGGCATACCGTCATTAACGCGATTTGTCGAATTTATTGAAAAGCTCCAGGAAGCAGGCCAGGATTGGGCGCCTGCCGAGCCGCAGGCCTCTGCCGGTAATGCCGTTCGCATTTTAAGTGTCCATAAAAGCAAGGGACTTGAATTTCCGGTCGTCTTTTTAGCTGAGCTTGAGAGCCCCTTCAATAAAAAAGACATCCAGGCGGATATCCTTACCGATGCCGACGATACATTGGGGCTGCAAATCATCGACCGCCAATCGAACAGCAAACTAAGCTCGCTTGCGCACGAGGTCATTGCAGAGCAGAAACTATCGACGGCATTGGCGGAAGAAATGCGCATCCTTTACGTTGCGACAACGCGGGCCAGAGAACGGCTTATTCTGACCGCTTCACAGAAGCTAACCAATTGTGGGCAGATTATTTCGAATGGCTTTTTCTTTGGCGCCCAGGCCATTCCTGACTGGCAGCTTCGCTCCTGCCGCAGCTCTTTGGAGTGGGTTCTCTGTGCGCTTTCAGAGCAGAAAAGTTTACACGATGCTTTTGGAACCGGCCTGGCCGAGCACGCCCTCAATGACGATTTATTCAGCTTCAAACTTTATGACCAGGCCCGGCTAAAACGACTCTCTGAGTACGTCCTTAAATTAAAGGAAGACAGAAGTAGGGGCGGTTCGCGACTTGTACCACAGGTAACCGCCCTCGCTCCTGCGGCCGCGGGCGGAAGACTTGCGCAGATAAAAAATTCATTGTCCTGGCGATATCGTTTTGGCGATGCATACATTCTGCCTGCGAAAAGTTCGGTAACACAATTGACTCATCGTAACGATGAATATATCAAGTTCGATTATTCCCGTGCACTGGACCGCCGACCTGCTGCTCTTCTGGCCGCAGAAGGTCAAAGGGTGGCATCCTCAAGCGCAGCTTGGGGATGGCTTGGCACAGCCACCCACCTTATAATCTCTCAGCTTGATTTGGCCAGGCCTGTAACCGAAGAAGCTATCGAAAAGACGAAAGAGAAACTTTTAGCCGGCAATGCCATAAGCACAGCCGTCGTCGGGAGTATTGACACCGGCTCGATAATGAGGTTTTTTGAAAGCGAGCTTGGTAAGATGACTTTTAATTCCGAAAATATTGTCTTGCGTGAATGGCCATTCACTTTCGCCCTGCCGGCTTATGAGTTTATTGATTCGAGCCGCGAGTCACGAGCCACGACATACGATATGCCACATACATCGGGTGGCAGCCTCAACCCTGTTCTTGCTTTCGCAAGAAAGCACTGGGTTGGGGATG
>JBAQFY010000337.1:0-7558 GCA_049287505.1 Sedimentisphaerales bacterium
CCCGTCCCGTCTTCGACGGGCGGGGCGAGCGGCCAACCTGACTTACCGACCGTATTTTTTGTATTGCCGCTGCGCAGACTTTGTATTCCGGTATCTTGGCCAATGGGTCCAGGACGTGAAGCGGCCCCTTAATCATTCCGGCTATTTCTGATTTGGTCGAGAATTTCCTGCCCACCAGCAGCCAGCAGTTCTTGTGCGAGTTCCCCGGCACAAGATTCGGCCTCATTGATGCAACCGGTTTTTGAACGCTTTATATATTTCTTGCCTTCCATATCAGATATCATTACATCAATAGTTATGTTATCGCCGGAGATTTGTGAATACACCCCCAGAGGTATCCTGCATCCGCCGTGCATAGATGTAAGTATGCACCGTTCGGCTTCGACTGCAATTCGAGAATGTTCATCGTTGAGCTGTGAGACAAGTTCGGCAAGCTCACTATCTGTTGTGCGAATCTGGACAGCCAATGCCCCCTGTGCCGGGGCGGGCAGGAAATCCCGGGGCGGCAGAATTGCAGATATTTTATCAGCCAGACCAAGCCGGTTCAGACCTGCACAGGCGACAATGGCTGCATCAATCTTCCCGGAGGCAACCTTCGAGACCCTCGTTTCGACATTTCCCCGCAAAGGAACACATTTTAGGTCATATCTAAGCCGGCGCAGCTGCGCAATGCGTCGCAGGCTCGATGTTCCTATTGTTGCCCCGGCCGGCAAAGCAGCAATAGATGCCGCCTGTGTTGAGGCTATCAGCGCATCGGCAACAGAGTCCCTTTTGGGTACTGCGGCAACTACCAGCCCTTCCGTATAGGCCGTGGGCAGGTCTTTAAGACTATGGACAGCGATGTCAGCCCTGCCGTCGAGCAGCGCGTTCTCAACTTCAGAGGTGAAAAAGCCAATGGAATCGGATTTATAAAGGAAGTCTGATTTGTTGCGGTCGCCTTTTGTCGAGACTGTCACTACGGTTATTTCAATGCCGCTGCTGAGATTTTTGAGCAAGCTGCAGATATGGTTTGATTGTATCAGAGCCAGCTTACTGGCGCGGCTTGCAATCTTGAGAGGTCTCATTTTTCGGCTTCCAAAATCATTATTTGACAGTTTTTGAGTTTTTTACACGAAAACCGGCCCAGATTCAAGCTTTTCCGGAATTTCTGTCTATACAAAGGCCAAATCGGGGAATTGAGGGAGCTGTGAAAAACTAATGTGCAATTGTGAACCGAATTCATTATAATGCAAATCGTCTTGGGCGGTTTTTCCGATTGCAGGAAGAAATGGATGCTATATTATGACTCAACGTACCCGGTGAGTATATTATATCTGTTAAACAATCAATGAAAAACTGTATATCCGGTATTGAGAAGAAGATTCTAACTGTTCTTCAAGAAGGATTGCCGAAAAGTCAAAGTCCATTTGACGATATGGCCCAGCAGCTCGGTATAGATACAGGGCAGTTGCTGGCAGTATTGAAAGACTGGAAACGGCAGGGTAAGCTTCGACGAATAGGGGCAATAGTGAATCATTCCAAAGTGGGCCTGGGCGCTGGGGCAATGGTGGTCTGGCAGGTGGAACCCGAACGAACCAGGCAAGTGGGCGAGGTCTTGGCCGGATTTAGGGAGGTTAGTCACGCCTATGAACGCTATTCCGATAAAAACTGGCCTTATAGCGTCTATACGATGGTTCACGGGAAAAGTGACGAAGATGTTCAGCAGACAGTTCAACGAATGAGCCAGGCGTGCGGGGTTTCAAACTACCGAATACTGGTTACTGAAAAGGAGCTTAAAAAGGCACCGCCAACATACATTACACAATTGGGTGAGCAAAATACTAACGAACAGGAGCAAAGATGTTAGGTCTGCCAATACCGGAAATAATCATATTTGCATTTGTGATAGCGTTATATCTGGCGGCAGCTATTGTAGGCATTATTCAGCTGCCGGCCGGCGGCGAAAAATATAAGCGTTTCCTTTTGCCTCTCGTCTCACTGGCGGTAACGCTGGAGGCTGTCATGCTTATGTTTAGGGCTGTGGCGATTAAAGCGGTACCACTAACAGGACTGTTTGAGTCAATGATTGTTCTTACTATTGTATTTGGCCTTATTTACCTGTTTGTCAGTATTGCTATCCAGCAGGTGTGGTTTGGCTCGGTAATGGTGTGGGTAATTTTCGGCTTAATTATTTTGGCTGCTGCTGTTGCCGAACCGGCTTCGCAGGCCCACGCCGCAGCCGCTACGCCCTGGGCGATTGCCCACGGCATTGCAATGATTCTCAGCGGGGCAGCGGCAATGCTCGCAACAGCAAGCGCTGTGCTTTGCCTTATAGGCAGGCATAAGCTCAAGCGAAAGAAGGTTTTGCAGGTCATTGGAAGGGTACCCAACATCGAGAGGCTCGAGCGAATGAATCTCTTTGGGCTCAAGGCTTGTTTCGTATTGATGACGTTTGGGCTGGCAGGTGGGATTGGGCTGGCGGCCACCTCGGCCTCGCTCAATATGACCGCTTATGACTGGCTCACAGATGCCAAAATCGTTCTTATCACCCTGGTCTGGCTGCTGCTCGGGCTGATTCTGGTTCTGTGGCGCACGGTCAAATTAAAAGAAAAGACGATTGCTTACGTAACGCTTGTTGCGTTTGCATTGATTCTATTTGCAGTAGTGGGGACCTCGGTGTTTTGCGGTACAGGGCACAACTTCGGCCTCAGCGACGTTAAAACTACCGAACGGACAAGATAAGAACAGAATATGAAGATAGTAGTTTTAGGACTCAACCATAAGACTGCTCCGATAGAGATTCGCGAGAAGCTGGCGTTTGACACCGTGCAGACGACCAGGGCACTGTGCGAGCTGAAAAACAGGTTTCGACGGGCGGAGTTTGTGCTGATATCGACGTGCAATCGTGTTGAGCTGTATTGTGCCGACAAACGTGCCGGTGGAGTTAATGCGGATGAGCTGGCTAAGTTCATCTCGGAGTTTCATAATATTAAGCTGGAGAAGTTTGCTGAGTTCCTATACTCATACAGCGATGAGGATGCGGTCAGGCATCTGCTGACGGTTGCATCGAGTCTGGACAGCATGGTGGTGGGCGAGGCGCAGATAATCGGGCAGGTCAAAGAGAGCTACAGGCTGGCCTGTGCCGCCAAGAGCACGGGAAAGATTCTGAATCGCCTGTTTCACTGTGCCTTTGCTACCAGCAAGAAGATATATACAACTACCTCAATTTCCAGCGGCCGGGTCAGCATTGCCGGCGTTGCGGTCGAGCTGGCCAAGCAGCTCTTTGCCGATATCTCATCGGCGAAAGTGGTTGTTATCGGGGCCGGCGAGATGGGGCAGTTGCTCGTGCAGCACCTTCTTCAGGTTGGGGCCGGGAATATAACGGTCGTCAACAGGTCTTACGACCGCAGTCTGAGCTTGGCCAAGCAGTACGGCATTGCGGTCCGCAAATGGGAAGAAGTTCAGAGCCAGCTTATTAGTGCTAATATCGCGATATCCTCGGCGACGGTACAAGATTATCTTTTCAGGAAGGCCCCGTTCAAGAAGATAATGGACACCCGGCGGGGAAGTACGCTGCTGATTATTGATATTGCGGTGCCGCGAAACTTCGAGCCTTCGATAAATAAAATGGATGGTGTGTACCTCTATAGCGTTGACGACCTTTCCGAGATAGTGGAGCAGAATCGCAAGGCCCGCGAACGGGACATTGCCGGGGGTATGGAAATCGTCCTTGAAAATGTTGCAGATTTTATGGACTGGTTCAGCGCCAGGGATATAGGTCCTCTGATAGGTCAGATGAAGGAACAATTTGTCCGGATTAGTCGAAACGAGCTTGAGCAATTCTTTGTCGGAACAAGGCAGGAAGCTTCATGCAGAGAGGCCATAGAGATAATGGTGAACCGCGTTGTCAATAAGCTGCTGCACTGCGTAATTAAGAATGTCAACACTATAGCTAAAGAGAATGGTGCTGCTGAGGCAGCGAGGTTTGTTGACAGTATCGTACATCGGGCTGAAAAGATATCCTCCGAGCCGGACAGTCAGGAGGACAAGCGGTCGTGAAAGAGGCTTTAGGGTCAAATCAAATCCTGAGACTTTTGTTTTGGGAAACTACGATACAATGCAATTTAAGCTGTGCGCATTGTCGGCGTCTGGAATCAGACGAAGCGGCTTTTAAAGACTTATCAACCGCACAGGCGAAAGATTTGATATCCCAGTTAGCTGAATTAGGCAAAAAGCAGCCTATGATGCCGGTTTTAGTGTTTTCAGGAGGTGAGCCGCTTTGCCGTGAAGACTTGTTTGAGCTGGTTAATGAGGCGACAGCAGCGGGGATTACACCGGCCCTTGCGACCAACGGGACGTTGATAAACGCAATAGTGGCCAAACAAATACACGATAGCGGAATCGTGAGGGTTGCGGTGAGTCTGGATGGTGCGACTGCCGAGGTACACGACAAGCTGCGGCAGTTGGAAGGCTCTTTTGAAAGGGCGATTCAAGGTATCAAATATCTTCGTGAGGAAGAAATACCTGCTCAGATAAATATCACATTGACCCGCCATAATGCCGGGCAATTAGAGGATATTTACGAGCTTGCCAAATCAATGAGCGCAATAGCTGTGCACATATTCATGCTGGTTCCTGTTGGTTGCGGACAGCTCCTGGCTGAAACGGATATGCTCTCGCCTGAGCAATATGAACAAAAGATGCTTGAGATTTGCCGGCTGGATAGTCGCGGCGAGCTGCAAATGAAGGTAACCTGTGGGCCTCACTATGAACGTATTATCAGACAGCAAGGCCTGTATCAGGCCCGTAAAAAGGCAGCGAATATCAGCGGTTCCGTTCCGGGTAGAACCGGGCACGGTGGTGCTTCGCGTGGTTGTCTTGCAGGGCTTGGCGTGTTGTTCGTAGGCCATCAGGGAGACGTATTTCCCTGTGGGTATTTGCCTGTAAAATGCGGTAACGTGCTTAAACAAAAACTTGTCCGGATTTGGCATAACAACGAAGACCTTGCGCGAATGCGTAACAGCAGCAGTCTCGAAGGCAAGTGTGGGGTGTGTGGCTACAGGGAGGTGTGCGGCGGATGCCGCGCCAGAGCATACGCTGCGACGGGTAATTATATGGCCGAAGAGCCTTTTTGTGCATACATCCCACAGCAGAGGACAGAAGACAGTCCACAGGATGCCTTACGGCAAGGACAGAGGTCAGACTCTGACTTCTGACTTCCGGCTTCTGATTTCTGATTTCCATACGATGATAAATATCAGCAAATTATATTGCGACCAGGTTACGCCGGGCGATTGGCTTCGCTACGGCAAAAAAGGCTCCGGCGAACGAGAGGGCGAGATTGTACCCAAACAAGCATCCGAAAGACGCCCTATTGTTGTCTGGAACATCACCAGAGCGTGTAATCTGAAATGCGTCCATTGTTATAACGACAGTGGCGCCGGCAAAACTTCTAATGAATTATCAACAAGTCAGGCAAAAGCCCTCCTGGATGACTTTGCGCGGTTCAACGTGCCGTCGGTGCTGTTCTCCGGGGGTGAGCCGTTGATGCGGCCTGACCTGTTTGAACTGGTTGAATATGCAGTTCAGAAAGGTTTGCGTGCAGTTATTTCAACTAACGGGACACTTATCACTGCTGATGTAGCTAAGAAAATAAAACAAATCGGAGTTTCGTATGTAGGCATCAGCCTTGATGGGATTGGGCAAGTCAATGACAAATTCAGAGGAGTATCCGGTGCGTTTGACAGGGCTGTGCAAGGCATAAAAAACTGCCAGGACGCTGATGTTAGAACAGGTCTCAGATTGACCCTAACCAGGAGGAACGTTCAGGATTTGGAGGCCTTGTTCGACTTCTTCGAAGCAGAGAATATTGAGAGGGCTTGTTTTTACCACTTCGTGCCAAGCGGCAGAGGAAAGGCTATCGGAGATGATGACCTTACTCATGCCCAAAGCAGAGATGCAATCGAGACAATATTAGCCAAAACAAAACTGTACAAGCAGACCGGCAGAAAAACGGATATATTAACAGTTGACAACCATGTTGACGGTGTTTATCTGTACCTGAAATTGCTTGAGGAAGACCCTGTTCGTGCGGCCAATGTATGGAAGCTGCTCGTTTGGAACGGCGGGGGAATGTACAGCAGCGGAGTTGGAATCGGGTGCGTTGATTTTAACGGCAAGGTACATCCGAATCAGTTTTGGGGACACTACGACCTGGGAGATGTGCACAAAAGGCGTTTTAGTGAGATTTGGCTCGACACCAATGAGCCTTTGCTCAAGGGTTTGAGGAACCGCAGAGAACATATCAAAGGCCGCTGTAAGCTTTGTAAATTCTTTGAGGCCTGTGGCGGCAGTCTGCGTGTGCGTGCAGACCTGTATTTTGGTGACCCCTGGGCCCCGGATCCGGGATGTTATTTGACAGATGACCAAATCGGTTTGGATGCAGAGAAGCAGGAAGAATTACGGCGCACCGCAGATCTCTTCCAGATGCCTGATTAATTAAGGAAACAGAAATCAGAAGTCAGAATTCAGAAAACAGAAATCAGAAACCAGCCGCGTCAGAGACGCGTCTCGACGGGTCAGCCTCTGCCCTCTGTCCTCTGGATTGCCGCATACTGGGAGCACTTCAAAATGATTTCCCTTTGAGTGAAAGGCCCTATAAAATCATAGCGCGTAGATTGCGAATCCCTTGCGAGGAGCTTTGGGACAGGATTCAGAGATTGATGGCTGAGGGGGTAATTCACCGAATTGGAGCGAGTCTTGATTCGCGCAAGTTCGGCTTTTGCAGCACCTTAGCTGCTGTCAGTTGCAAGGCGGAGCTTGTTGAGCAAGCTGCCGAGATAATTGGCCGGTTCCCTGAGGTAACTCACAGCTATCTTCGTGATGATAATTTCAATATTTGGTTCACTATAATTGCGATTAGCAACGAGAGAATTGAATATATTCTTGAGCATATCCGCACTTCTTTATCACTTGAAAGTTCACAGGTCCTTAATTTACCTGTGAAGCATTTGTTCAAGCTCGATGCTCGTTTCAACGCCATATCCTAACCTCAAGACTTGCGGCCTTGCATAGTTGGTGAGGTTTGTTTCAGAGTCACGTTAGAGCTCGTCATAACTTGGTGTTATCAATTTACTTGGCAATAACAAGAAAAGAACCGCTTTGTGGAAGAAAGAGGATATTGAAGTCAGACTTTCTTAAAACCGAGAAAAGAGCCGCCTGTAGATTCCCATTCATCTGAGCGCTCGACGTTCCGTATTTTCCCACCAAGGAGAGGGTGGAGAAGAGGGGGGTGTATCAACCTTAATGCTTATGAAAACAAACGGGGCCTATACCGAATCAATTAGTATAGGCCCCGAATTGATGCGAATCTGCTGTATTAGCCCCGTTAGATATGAAAGATACGACGTTATCTAACGGGGTCAAAGACGCAATCAATTGCCACTTAGTTCGCTTGTGATCCCGGGGCCAGTGGATACAAACGAATATCGTCAAAGTACATTTTACCTGAACCACCGGCTACCGGATTCTTCTTGTTACCAAGACCAAGGGCAATCGTATTGACATTGGCCAGGTTCAC
>JBAQFY010000338.1:0-10294 GCA_049287505.1 Sedimentisphaerales bacterium
CAAAATAGGCCAGGCTGCTCGCAATGAGCCGTAATAAACGTGGGTAAGGATGCTCAAGAAGAAAAAGTTTTGAGTAACAGAGAATTTATTTTTTGCCTTCTTGCTCTTTATAGGTGACAAGGTCAGGCAACTTGCCTCGACCAGCCGTGCCAGCGCCACGTCTTGATAGGTGCATCGCAACGGATTGGCAATCAATAAATAAAGTTGGTATTATCCGTCGTTTAGATCAGAGCAGAGAGTTAGTTTGGCCAATATTTCACTCTCATCCGCGGATGTTATTGGATATACTTTTCCTCCTGCCTGTATATATTTTTGGCAAAGGTTTTTCCATTCCTGCTCATGTTTTTCATAGTAGTTTCTTTTATATCCGGGCTGCTGCAGCAAAGATTGAACTTCATCCAGGTCCCAGTATGTTATTATGATGTTTTTATCTTTAAGCAGAAAGTTGACGTTTACCGTCTTGTTATCTATTTTCAAAAGCCCGGTCATTTCAAAATCATCTATATTTCTGCTTTTAAGATATTTGTAAATTATCTCCTTGCCATCGTTTCCCCTCGCAATATTTATTTGCTTTCGAGCATCTCTGAGCTTTTTTATTCTCTCTCTGCGAGCTATCAAGTTTTCTTTATAACTATTGTTTGTTTGTTCAGACGACTCGGAGCATTGGTAACTCAAATCACAAGGAGAGAAATGAATACTTTGAACAGTCATGACAGGAGCAACACAACTACGATAATGGGGGACATCAATGCTGCCGCTGCCTCCATACCAGGGGTCGGAAACCAAGCCGGAATGTTTATGGTCAAAAGCATAAGGAGAGTAGCGGACATCCCCAGGAATTAAACCATTATGGTTGTGATTAAAAGCATAAGGGGAGTAGCGAATGTCACCAGAAATCAAACCAAAAGCATAAGGAGACCAGCGAGTACTATAACGGACAGAACGATATGAGCCCGCATCGAATCCTACATAACGAATGGGGAGGTGTGCTTTACATACATCGGGCATAATTGCCAACATTACTATTGCAAGCATTGAAATCCTTTTCATTTTGTTCTCCTTTCATTTTGAAAATACTTTCACACTTTTTCTGCATCACCTCCTCTATTGATAAAATTGTCAAATACAGTTATGACAGACGACAAATTACATTAATTTTCGAGTTACTGCTCTTTGGGCCGGGAACTTGTGCCTTTGAGCACGGATAAATGGGAGATTCGGGGAGAAGCTCGCCCGAAAGGGAGCCTTGCGGCCTGCAGTCGAAGGCCTTCGGCTTTGCATAAATGGGGACTCCGTTCCCCTACATCGCTTTTCTCCATAAAAACGGACATATACATCCTCTGCTATACAAAGAGCAACCGCTCAATGTAATTCTTGCGGGTAGGAAAACTTCAAAAGACCTGCTCCCCGCCTTTTCATACCCTCCGGTATTTGTTGCTCCGTCCTATAATGTACCCGATAACTCCGGATAAGTCAAAGGTTTTTTTATTTTTTTGGAAATTTTTGTTGCCTTTTGCTTCAACGTTAGGAACTGCGGAGACTTACGCTGATTAGCCAATTGGAAAATAAACAGAAATCCAGGTGCGAACAATCGCACCCTACATGATTGTATGAGAATAAATCGATATCATTAAAATGGTGCGAAATATCGAACCCTACATGGTTTTATCCTTAGGTGTTGCGAAGTATCGTACCCTACAAGATGGTTTATTTGTCCTGAGAAATTTTTTTTAGTTGTTCTTCAATGTTTGCCAGTCTGGTGCTAATCTGCAGTATGGTCAGGGTTCGTGAGGTGGAGTAGAGCAGGAACGTAAGGAGAACAGCAATTATAATCAGTACCATCAGGCATGTGTCCGAGCGACGTATAAGCCAGAATTCGTCACTGGTAAGAACGGCCTCGATGTTTTTATCCAACAAAAAGACCTTCAAATTGTGCATGGCCACAGCGTATATGATTGTAATCAGCCAGCCTGTAGCTGCAATCCACTTGAGCTTTCTAAGCCGGGTCTTATGTTTTTCGATGATTTTCCCTGCCGAATCTACGCTCGCATCGGACACTCCGGCGGAATCCTTGTCCAGTTGTTTGAGAAGCTCTTCTTTTAATTCATTTTCTTTAGCCATTTTTATTTCTCCATTTCTTTTTTAAGTGCAAGTTTTGCGTAATGGATTCGTGATTTAACAGTTCCTAACCTGCAATTGATTACCTGAGAGATTTGTTCGTACGACATTTGCTCAAGAAAACGCAGCATCATGACCTCTTTATATTCGGGCAGCAGCTCTTTCAGACATCTATGGATTTTCGCCGCATCTTCGGCGGAAAAAACATCGTTCTCAGTATCATTCGGGACGGCTATATTTTCGTTAAGTTCGGACAATTTCTTTTTTCTCCTGAACTGCTGATACACCTTGTTACGTGCGATATGGTACAGCCAAATTGAGAACGCATCGGTTTTTTTGAGACTATGTATGCGCCTGATAACGGTCAGCCAGGTATCCTGAAAGATGTCTTCGGCCGTTTCGGGATTGGCCGACAAACGGCTTATAAAATAACGAAGCGGCGCCTCGTGTCGCTCGATAAGTTCGGCAAGAGCATCCTTATCACCAATCTGACAACGAAGTATCAGCACCTGCTCTATTAGCTTGTCACTTGAGTTCATATCTTACTCTCACCATATAAAGATGCGCTGCAAGCTGATAAGTTCAAGAGATTACTAATTTTCCCGGTTTTTGTTTAAGAAATCTACCGTTTCCTGAGCGGCGAAAGTGAGATTAAGAGAACGGCTCGCTAAATGCACCTGTTTTAGCGCCAAGGCAATAAAAAACTTGCGAAAACAGGCAATGGCTGTTAGCTTATCAAGTTCGTTTTGTCGGCAGAAGTGCATTGTAAAGGTTTTGCTATGGGAAATTCGTGATGAGTGTAACTAAAAAGAACCCAGGTCTATCAGAACTTGATGAGCTTTGTATTCAAACGATTCGGTTTCTGTCTATGGAAGCTGTACAGAAGGCGAAATCGGGACATCCGGGTATGCCGATGGGAATGGCGCCGGCGGCGTACGTGCTGTGGACCAAATATTTGAAGCATAATCCGGCCAATCCGAGATGGCATAATCGGGACCGTTTTGTTCTATCAGCCGGGCACGGATGCGTGCTGCTGTATTCGCTGCTGCATTTGACCGGCTATGATTTAAGCCTGGATGAGTTGAAGAACTTTCGCCAATGGGGCAGTAAGACGCCGGGACATCCGGAATACGACCCGGAGCTTGGCGTCGAGGTTACGACCGGGCCGTTGGGACAGGGGCTTTCAAATGCTGTAGGGATGGCGATAGCACAGAAATATCTGGCTAACTATTTCAATCGGAAAAATTTCCCCGTTATAAACTACAAAATCTATGTCATCGCGAGCGACGGCGATTTGCAGGAAGGTGTCGCTTCGGAGGCCAGCTCCTTAGCGGGGCATCTGGGGCTTGATAATCTGATTGTTGTCTATGATGACAATCGCATAAGCATTGACGGTGATACGGAACTTTCATTTACGGAAGACAGAGCCAGGCGCTATAAAGCATACGGATGGAATGTGCAAACAGTCAAGGGCGACGGTAACGATATGGCTGCTTTCGAGAAGGCGCTGAAAAATGCGAAGGCTGAAAAGGGACGGCCATCGATAATAAAACTTCGGACGCATATCGCTTACGGCAGCCCAAATAAGCAGGATACGGCGGAGTCGCACGGTGCCCCTTTAGGAGATGATGAAATCAGGCTGATTAAGAAAAATTTCGGCTGGGACCCAGAGAAAAACTTCCATATTCCCGAAAAAGTGTCGGCTCATATGAAAAAGATTAAAGCGAAAGGAGCAGAGGCGGAGAAGGCCTGGAACAAGATGTTCAAGGATTATGCAAAGAAGTATCCGGATTTAGCCGGGCAGCTCCGTGATGCTGCGGCGGGTGAGGTGGGTGTCAATCTTGATGAAATTCTGCCGAAGTTTGAGGCGGGCAGCTCTATCGCAACACGCAAGGCCTCGGGGAAAGTTTTGGATGCGCTGATGCCGAAGCTGCCGTTAGTTATGGGCGGCTCGGCGGATTTGACACCTTCGAATAATACGCGGTTTGCCAATGCAAAAGATTTCCAGAAAGATGCTCGCGACGGCAGGTATTTACGCTTCGGGATTAGAGAGCATGCGATGGGGGCGATAATGAACGGGATTTCCGTAAGCGGGCTGTTGAGGGCATACGGGGGGACGTTCCTGGTCTTCTCCGATTATATGCGGGCGGCAATTCGTGTGGCGGCTATGTCGAAGTATCCGACCATATTCGTGTTCACTCACGACAGTATCGGTATCGGTGAGGATGGGCCGACCCATCAGCCGGTAGAGCAGTTAGCGAGCCTTCGGGCGATGCCGAATCTGTTTGTGTTCCGACCTGCCGACGCCAATGAGACGACGCAGGCGTGGAAGTACGCACTGGAGCACCGAGATGGGCCAGTGGCCCTGCTTTTGACCCGGCAGGGATTGACCGTTTTAGACCAGGACAAATATAATTCCGCTGCGAATCTAAGTAAGGGTGCTTATGTCCTTGTTAGCGCGGATAAGCCGGATGTGCTGCTTTTGGCAAGCGGCTCGGAGGTTGGTGTTGCTTTGGATGCAGCAGAGAAATTAGCGGCTGAAAAGATAACTGCGCAGGTAGTCAGTATGCCGTGCTGGGAGCTGTTTGAAAAGCAGAGTCAAGAGTATAAGGATTCCGTTATTCCGCCTAATGTCAAGGCGAGGGTTGGAATTGAGGCCGGCGTCGAATTAGGATGGAGTAAGTGGCTGGGTGATAACGGTATTTTCATTGGGATGTCATCGTTTGGCGCATCAGCACCGGGCAAGGTCTGCTTCGAGAAGTTCGGCATAACGGTAGAAAACGTCGTAAAAGCAGCGAAGAAATCGATAGCGGGAGAATAAATAAAGGTAAATATCGAATATCGAACAAGGAATTTTGAATGACGAAGGTAAACCCCCGGTGAAACTGGGTATGTGTTTAGCCAGGGGAAAAACCATCCCCAAAGCCTTCGGCTTTGAGGCTGCCACCCAATAAAATATTAATAAAGAATGTGTGGCAGCCTCAATCGCAGGACTCCAGCAAATTGGAGTCCAAGCTTGGGGATGGCCATTTAAGCCACACTTGGCTAAACACGTACGAAACTGGGGGCTAAATAGACTCTCGCTTAAAAGGTTTTGGCAGGTTATACTGTAGTAGTCTGTCACAGATGCTTTGAGCAGTTGTCATTCCGTACTTGGTGCGGAATCCGTTGTTTCAATTCTGGATTCCTGCTTTCTCAGGAATGACAACCCAGCAATTGAACTGTGACAAAGTAGTAGTCATAGTATAACGGCCTATGGAACTTGGGCGGGATAAAACGGTAGCAGAGATAATCTCCCGACTGAAATCGGCCCCCGCGCTTTCTTACGAAAGCAAGAGCGGGGGCGAGGGGGTGGTTAGAGTCGAGGGGACGTGGGGGTCGTTTGCGCGCCTATTAGCCGCTTACATATCGGAAAAACTTGGTCGTCCAATTCTGTATATATGTCCGCATATTGATGATGCCGACAAGGCCGCTGATGATTTGCATACCTTCGGGGGCGAAAGAATCGATACATTCGGCACCTGGGAAGGTGAGGAGGATTTGGCGGATGCCACCGATGAGATAAGAACTGAGAGGTTAAAAATCGTCTCTTGTCTATCGTCCCTCGTGACTCGTTCAAGGGAAGACAAATTTATTATACCGGCGTCGATACAGGCGCTTTGTCAGCCGATACCGAAGCCGGAAGCAATAGAGGCGAGCTGTCTTCGGCTGGAAACAGACAGAGAAAAGTCGCCGGAAGTGGTCGTTGAATGGTTGATTGAGAATGGTTTCGAGCGGGTGGAAAGGATTGACTTGCCGGGCCAGTTTGCGCGTCGTGGTGGGATAGTTGATGTTTATGCTCCGCTGTTACTCAAGACCCAAGACTCCAGACCCAAGACCCAAGACTCCGAACTCAAGACCCAAGACTCCAGACCCAAGACCCAAGACTCCGAACTCAAGACACAAGACTCCAGACCAAAGACCCAAGACTCCAGACCTAAGAAACAAGACTCCGGACCAAAGACACAAGACTCCAGACCCAAGACACAAGACTCCAGACCCAAGACCCAAGACTCCGAACTCAAGACCCAAGACTCCGAACTCAAGACCCAAGACTCCAGACCCAAGACCCAAGACTCCGAACTCAAGACACAAGACTCCAGACCAAAGACCCAAGACTCCAGACCAAAGACACAAGACTCCGGTCCAAAGACCCAAGACTCCAGACCCAAGACCCAAGACTCCGGACTCAAGACCCAAGACTCCGGACTCAAGACTCCAGACTCCAGACTAAAGACACAAGACTCCAGACCCAAGACCCAAGACTCCAGACCAAAGACACAAGACCAGGCTCTGGCGTCAGAAACGGAGGTGGTCAGGATTGAATTCTTCGGTGATACTATCGAAAGTATCCGTGAAATCAATCTGGATACGCAGCGGTCAACGCAACGGATAGAAAGTATCAGGATAGTTTCGGCGGTGTGCGGGACTGCGGCGGAACAGAGGGAGCTTTTTGTAAATATTCTGCCGAAAGACACCATAATAATTTTTGAAGAGCCGGGCGAGATTGAAGAAGTTGCGCAGGTATTTTTAGACAGGGCCGAGAACACGAGCCGGCTTTATGACTGGGGTGATATTTATAAGGCGGTTGATAATTTTACGCAGCTTCATATTTGCAGGTTTGCCACGGGGGAGCCGGGTGGTTTCCTCAGAGTAGATATTAAAAGCGTGCAGCAGTATCAGCATAAAGCGACTTCAGTATGGGCGGGGCACAAGGCGGCGCTGGAAGAGTTAGTGCAGGAGGCAAAACAAGGAAAAGAAGTGCTGCTTTACTGTGAGAGCTCGGCTGAGCTCAAGCGGGTAGGCGAGATTATAGAAGACATCAACAAAGAGATTCCGCCAAGATTCAAACTGCTGTCAGGATTTATTCATCAGGGCTTTGTAATAAGCTCATTGAAACGAATAGTAATAAGCCATCACGAGCTGTTTGGTCAGTACGCGCTCAGGAGAAGGCGCAGACCTGCATGGCCAACGTCGCCGGTGGATACGCTCAGCGATTTACAGGAAGGGGACTATGTCGTTCATGCTTCCTACGGCATCGGGAAGTTTTCAGGAGTAAAAACAATACGGGAAAAAGACGGCACGAATGAGTACCTTACAATTCAATATGCGGACGGCGTTAAAATCCAGGTTTCTGTCCGTAACATCGCACTGGTGCAGAAGTATATCGGGACAAGCCCGAAACGGCCGAAGCTGAGCAAGGTCGGCTCAAAAAGATGGCAAAAGCAAAAAGAAAAAGTTGCACGTTCGGTTCGGGACCTGGCCGTCGAATTGCTCGATGTTCAGGCGAAACGTCAGGCGACAGGCGGGATTACGTTTGGGGAAGATTCGAGCTGGCAGGTGGAATTCGAAGAGTCGTTCGCTTACCAGGAGACGCCGGACCAGACCACAGCCGCTGAGCAAATCAAAGCGGATATGCAGCAACCTGTGGCGATGGACAGACTCTTGTGCGGCGACGTGGGCTATGGCAAAACAGAGCTTGCGATGCGTGCGGCTTTTAAGGTGGTCGAGAACGGAAAGCAGGTGGCTATCTTAACGCCGACAACAGTCTTGTGTGTTCAGCACGGCAGAACCTTTACAGAGCGGTTTGCAGATTTTCCGGTTTGTATCGAGGTTTTAAATCGGTTTAAGACGCCAAAGCAGGCAAAGGACATAATCGCACGGACAAAGACCGGAAGAGTCGATGTTCTGATAGGGACACATCGGCTCCTGAGCGGCGATGTCGGGTTCAAGGATTTGGGGCTTTTGATAATCGACGAGGAGCAGCGGTTCGGAGTCGAACACAAAGAAAGACTCAAAAAGCTGCGTGTCAACGTTGATGTCCTTACGATGACTGCTACACCGATTCCGCGAACACTGCATATGTCTCTATTGGGGCTGCGTGACATAAGCTCGCTGGCGACGCCGCCATTGGACAGGCGAAGTATAGTTACGACAGTTACCGCCTATAACAAAGAGCTTATCAGAAAGGCAATCTATCGGGAATTGAATCGTCAGGGACAGGTGTTTTTCCTGCATAACAGGGTCAAGACGATTGAGAAAAAGGCGTGGGAAATTAAGAAGCTTATCGGCGATGCAAAGGTCAGCATCGCACACGGTCAGATGGGCAAGAGCGAGCTTGAGACGGCGATGATAGAGTTTGTGATGGGCGAGACGGACGTGCTTGTGTGCACGACGATTATCGAGTCGGGGCTGGATATTCCGAATGCGAATACGATTTTTATAAACGATGCGGACAGGTTCGGTCTGGCGGAGCTGCATCAGCTTAGGGGCAGGGTGGGCAGGTATAAACATCGGGCGTACTCTTATATGCTGCTGCCGAGGTCTCGTCCGATTACGCCTTTGGCGGCCAGGCGGTTAAAGGCTATCGAAGAATATTCGCATTTGGGGGCCGGCTTTCGAATTGCTTTGCGGGACCTGGAGATTCGGGGGGCGGGTAATATATTAGGGTCTGAGCAGTCCGGCCATATCCAAACGGTGGGCTATCAGATGTACTGCGAGCTGTTGGCTGATGCCGTTAAAAGATTGAAAAATGAACCGGCCGAGCCGATACCGACGGCGGTTGTCGATTTGGGCTTTGCAACGTATATACCGAAAAACTATATACCTATTGACAGGCACCGGATGGATGCCTATCGCAAGATTGCCGTTGCAAGGGGCGACGAGGACCTGGAGCAAATAAAGGGTGAATTAGCTGATGTGTATGGGCCAATGCCGGATGAGGTAAAGCTGCTGCTGGATTTGGCGGAGCTTCGAATTAAAGCAAGTAAGCAGGATATAAAAAGCATTGTTGTTTCGGGGCAGGATTTGATATTTTCATTTGCGAAAGATGCGAAGACGCCGACCGAATCTTTCTTTTCAAAGACTGGTGGAAAAGTTAGAATCTCTGACTCGAGGACGGTATATTTGTGTTTATCGAAGAATTATTTTGAGCCGAGGACGCTGATAAATGTGTTGCGGAAAATCTTTAGCCCGGCTAAATAAAAACTTTATAATCAAGCGAAATGTAAGAATATGTGCGACAGACTAAAAAAAGAAAGAGGTTTAACATGAGTAAGTACAGAAAACGAACATTGGCAGTAGTGGCGGTAGTTCTTTTTATGACAGGTTTGGGCTTCTCGGCGTCCGAGAAGGTTGAGACGCTAAGAATCGGTCAAAAAGCGCCCGACTTTAATCTGCCGGGTGTGGATGGGCGAAGTTATAAACTGGCGGATTTCGCGGATGCGGATATTCTCGTGATTATTTTTACCTGCAACCACTGTCCGACCGCCCAGGCGTACGAAGAGCGGATTAAAAAGCTGGCAGCCGATTACAAGAACAAAAACGTCGCCCTGGTTGCTATTTCGGCGAACGACCCGAAAGCGGTTCGTCTGGACGAATTAGGCTATTCGGATATGAGCGATTCGTTCGAGGAAATGAAAACCCGTGCAAAAGATATGAAATTCAATTTTCCGTATCTTTATGACGGGGACAACCAGAAAGTTTCACTCGCATACGGTCCGGCTCGGACGCCGCATGTGTTTATCTTCGACAGGCAGCGCGAGCTGCGCTATGTCGGACGATTCGATAATTCGGAGAGGGCCAAGCTGGTCAAATCCGAGGATGCGCGGAATGCGATTGAGTCATTGTTAAATGGGAAGAAGGTTGCCGTTGAAGAAACCGGCACAATCGGCTGCTCAATTAAATGGACCAGTAAGCGGGGTTCTGTTACGCAATCTTTTGAGCAATGGGCAAAAGAAAAAGTTGCCGTGGAAATGGCAAATGAGAAGGACATAAAAGAGCTTGTCAAAAACGATTCGGGAAAACTTCGTTTAATCAATATCTGGGCGAGCTGGAGTGTTCCCAGTGTAAAACAGCTGCAGGAGTTTGTTACTATGAATCGGATGTACCGCTATAGGGATTTTGAGCTGATTACAATAAGTGCCGATTCGCCCAGCAGAAGAGATGAAGTCCTTTCAATTTTGAAGAAACAGCAGGCATCATGTAAGAATTATCTGTTCGATTCGGAGGATGAATATCAGCTTATGGCGGCAGTGGATAAGGATTTGCTTGGCGGTATTCCATATACGATTTTGATTCAGCCGGGTGGAGAAATTCTCTGCCGTTGTGTGGGAATGATAGAGCCGCTTGAGGTTAA
>JBAQFY010000339.1:0-1716 GCA_049287505.1 Sedimentisphaerales bacterium
ATTCTGTTCTTCGCAATAGCGGGCCTATCGAATCCAAGATGAAACGATTTTAAAGGTTCGCCGACAATTTCAAAATCCATTTTTCCAACCTGTACCTCATGAGAATATTTAATAATGGCTCATCTCCGTTCTGAGTGGGTAAAAAAAGGCATAGTTTCTAAATAATTCCTTATACAATCGTAAGATAGATGCTATGATAAGACGATTTTTTTTGGCATAATCTGTGATATGGCAAAACGGAAACAATTGGTTGACGAGTACCGGTTTGCGGGATTTCGACCGTTAGCGACGGTGAAAGTACATCCCGATTATCCGGATGCGAGAATCATTACCTTGCAGCGCCGCCAAAAAAAACGATTTGCGGCTGCTGCGGAACCGCACATAACGTATTTTACGATCGGCGAACACGGCTTGTCCGCGACCTTCCCTGTGGAGACGCCCGGATCTATCTTGCAGTCGAGATACGCCGTGTGCGATGCAGGGTCTGCGGAAAAGTGAAACAGGAAACGTTGGATTGGCTGGCGGACAATCCATTTTACACGAAGAGGTTTATGTATTGGGTCGGTGCACACTGCCGCCGATCGACGATCAAGGATGTTGCGAAAGAATGCCGGCTGGATTGGAAAACGGTCAAGGAGCTTGAAAAGCAATACATGAGGGAGCAGGTTAGCCGGTACCCGAGCGATGCCCCTCGGATCATCGGGATTGACGAAATCTCCGTACAGAAAGGTCACCGGTACCGGATCGTGGTCAGCGACCTGGAAAGGGGTGTGCCGATCTGGTTTGGTGGAAAAGACCGAACCGAAGAGAGCATGGATGAGTTTTACGCCGAATTAGGGCCTGAAAACTGCCAAAATATCAAGCTGGCCGTCATGGATATGTGGCAAGCCTTCGAGACATCCCTGAAGAAAAACGCTCCACAGGCGGCCGTGCTGTACGATAAGTTTCACATTCTCAAACACCTGGGAGACGCGCTCGACACGGTCAGGAAACAGGAATATGCCCGGCTTTCCGGAGAAAAGCGGACATACATCAAGGGGATGAAATGGATTCTTCTGTCGAATCGGGAGAATCTGGAAACCGACGGCAAGTCATCCTTGCGGAAGCTGTTCAAGATCAATAAGCGTTTGGCGACGGCGTATATGCTGCGGGAATCATTTGGCCAACTGTGGAATTATCGCACAGAGGGATGGGCGCGTCGATTCTTTGATAACTGGAAGGCATCGCTTAAGTGGCAACGGCTGAAACCGTTTGTTCAATTCACGGAGCTGATCGAGCGGCACTGGGATGGAATCGCATCGTACTGTAATCCGGCACATAAAGTGAAGCTGGGATTCGTTGAAGGCTTGAACAATAAGATCAGGGTTATCCAACGAAGAGCATACGGCCTTCGTGATGAGGAGTATTTAAAACTTAAGGTTCTGACTTGTATGCTGCCTGAAATCGATCCAATTTCACCCACTTGATTGGGAGAAGAGCCATTTATTTTTACATTATTTAGTTGAATTAATGTCGCAGTGCTTTCCTTGTAATTTTCAACTTTAATTTTTGTTCCAATTAAAATTCCTTCATATTCTTGAACTTTTTCAATAAATATTGTTTTTAATAGATTTTGATCCTTTTTCTTATCATAACACTCTATTTTATATGCAAATGAATCTTTTTTGCTTATCCAGGAAAGTTGTTTGGAATATGGAGCATTTGTATCATTTGGAT
>JBAQFY010000340.1:0-13552 GCA_049287505.1 Sedimentisphaerales bacterium
TCTGAACATTGCTTATGAGTTTTATTTTACTAAAGTACTTTATAAGCAAAAATGCAGGGCATTTCGAGTATTTTTTATTAAGCCATGCATAATAAAATTCAAGACGTCACGCTTGTATAGGGGCTAGCGCATCAAGCCCAGTGCGCGCACGAAAGTCACCCTTCCCACGAGCTGCAAAATGTCAGAATTCTTCGATAAATTCATGTCTCCAAAATGACTCCAAAGATATAAAATTCCATTAATTTCGAGGGCATTAAATATCAAGTTTTCGCCGAAAAATGAATATTATTGAAAAATTTTCTGCAATTCTCAGATTTAATGTCTTTTTCCATTTCATTCCTTATAATAATCACAAGCTAATGTCTAGCAGTTAGTTATGAATTTAGAGTGTGGTTGCCTTATTAGAAAAGTACAACCAAAAATACAACTAAGTCAGGATTATCTATGACGGATTTTCTCAGAGAACGCTTGAAGGCTACTGCTGTATTCTTTTAGTGTCGATTGGTATGCTTTTATCAACAGAGCGGATATGGAGATCGTGCTGCGGAAATGCAATCTCGATTCCCGCCTTTCGGAACTCCTGATCGATGGCGAAGTTGATACTGTGCCAGACCGGGACATAGTTATCTATACCTGAGATGTAAACGCGCAGCTCGAACTCCAGACTGTTATCTCCAAAGGCCTTGAAAATAACCATCGGTTTCGGGTCCTCCAATACCAAAGGATTCGCTCTTGCAACCTCATAGAGAATTCTCTCAGCTTTGGCCGTGTCCGAGCCATAAGCTATACCCACGATGAACTCCCGGCGCAGGATATTGTCGGACAAGGTCCAGTTTATGAGACGGCCTGTAATAAACTCCTTGTTGGGAACAACAAGCTCACGTTGGTCCCATCTTCGAATGGTCGTTGCCCGAATTCTTATCTTGGCCACTTTCCCCGTAATCTCGCTGATTGTTACCACGTCATCGACACGGATCGGCTGCTCGAAGAGTATAATCAAACCACTAACGAAGTTGGCGAATATTTCCTGCAGGCCGAAACCGAGCCCGACAGTCATCGCGGCTACAAGCCACTGGACCTTCGACCAGCTTATTCCAATTTTACCGAAGGCCAGCACTGTTCCGATGACGGCAAGCATGTAGCGGAAGAGAGTCGTTATCGCAAAACGAACGCCGCGGTCGAGGGGCAGACGCCGCAATACGATAATCTCAAGCAGACCGGGAACGTTCCGTGTAATAATCACGGTCAACACCGCCAGAAACAACGCCATCGCCAGTGACCCGAGAGTCACGATTTCCTCGGCACTCATTTTCCAAAGCTCGATTCTCGCCAATCCGCCGAGAGCGGGCAAGACATCCTTCCATACGTACCAGATCCCCCCGATAGGCAAAAATACCGTAATCACATCGATCAGTCGGCGGGTTTGCTGCGATATCTGAAAAAGTGAGGTCTCGTCTTTTGCCTTGCTTTGCTGAGATTCTTTTGCCGAAGTAGATTCTCCCTGGTTCTGCTGCTCTTGTTCGGCGGCTTCGCGTTTTTGGCGTTCCAGCAGAGCAAGCTTTCGTTGCGCAACCATCAACCAGCGGACAAACATGGCTCTGACCAGGATCGCCAACAATATCAGGATGATTGTTATAACAAGCTTCTCGGAGAGCTGCCGTGCCGCGTAGAAATAACCCATACCCGCCAGGATGGCAAAGACCACCGGAAGGATAAAGCAAAGCGGATACCAAACGTAGCGAAGACGTTCCATCCAGCCGCCGTGTCTCTGCTTAAGGTAGGGTTTCATCAGCGTGCCAGTTGGGCTCAGCAGGATGAGCAGAAACAATGCAAGTGCCAAAAGACCGAATATAAAGAACAAACGACCCGCTGAGTTATACCATTGTTCGCTGGTCTGCTGGGTCTGCATGACTTCGACTAAAAATATGACAGGAATCGCCAGAACAAAGTACCAGCCGAGCAGACGTCGAAAGAAAGACAGTGGTTCATGGCGCATGCGCAGGTGGGCCTGAGCCAGACCGTGCGGCATTGAGAAGTGGCGAAGAAAGCCCAACATGAAAACAACCGGCACGAGTGCCCGTAAACCCCAAGCGAGCGCCTGCGAGAAGTCATCATCGAAAGCGCTCGAAGACAGACGCCATTGAAACAAAAAGAGGACTATGGGCCACGTCGAAGCCAAGAACAACGTAAGCCCGAGTGTCTTTAGCGTATGTAGGAAGCTGTCAGTCTGCACCTGACGGACCCGCTTTGAGATAATTTCCACTGCCCTATGCGCCTTTGGATGAAGCACGACTAACGAGATGACAATTAGCAAGACTGCCAGATAAGCCCAGACGTCTTCCTTGAAATCTGTCCAAAGATTGATTGCAACCTGGTGCCAGTTCGCCGGAGAAAGCAACCAACCCAAAGCAAACAAACTCGCATGAAGGTCGGACAAACGAAATACCAGGCTGCTCTTGACCCACAGAATGTTCGCATCTATGAAATCTGCATACGCCAGAACAGTGTCAACGTACTGCCGCTCTATGGCGTCAAGGTTTGCCAGCTTGGTGGAGTAATCCCAGTGGAGGTCCGCTATCGCTCTTAGCGTTTTACGCTGACTTTCGTAGTAGTTTGTCGCCTCCTTTTTGATGGCCTCACGTTCCGCCTCGCCGACAGAAGGATCGAGCTGGGCCAGGACTGCTTCCAGCTCGTCTGTGATATCGCTCAGGTCCGACCATTTCTTATCGCTCTCCATCCCATGGAACTGAGCCAACGAGATTTCCGACGGTCGGCTTCGCATCCGCTTTTGGTTTTCTCTTATATCAGGCAGCTTCTCGCGCTGGCCCAGCAGAGCCATCCCCATTGCATCTGTTACTTTCCCGGCAGTATTGACTTTGGCGCTTACTTCCTCAAAGCTCTTTTTCACGGACGCAAGCTTGGCGTTTATTGACTCAAAGTATTTCGTAACTGCCTCAACCTTGGCCACAAGCTCGGTCTGCGTTTGTGCAAGCTCCGTGTTCTTTTGTGCGATTGCCTGGATGGCGGGATAGGCATACCTCGTTTCTTCTATGGCGCGGATGGCCTCCTGTTTGGCAGCCTCAGCCTCCTTCTGCCGTAAGTCGTTCACCTTTTGCAGCCAAAATTCTACCGTCTTCTCTGCCATAGCCAACTGCCGAGCCGCCAGGTCTCTCCGAACAGTTAGAAGATCTCCGGCGGCTTCATAGAACAGCAGCTCTTCGGTGTTGGT
This sequence comes from Sedimentisphaerales bacterium, assembly GCA_049287505.1. GTDB lineage: Bacteria > Planctomycetota > Phycisphaerae > Sedimentisphaerales > Anaerobacaceae > NIOZ-UU13. The sequence goes on from JBAQFY010000340.1 coordinate 3,230, forward strand.
AGCAATCTGGCTCTCACAGGCACGTTGTTGGGCGAGCAGCAATGCCCGGTTGGCCTGCGTCATTTCGATTGTTTGTCCTTCAGCTGCGCCAGTTGCAAGTTTGCTCTTAACATCATCAAGCGTCTTCTTAACCGTGCTCGTCTCTTCGGGAATTTTGGTCTTTCGTTCAGCCCTTCGTTTCGGCTCGTTTTCCAAATTGGTTACGTTTTTCTTGGCTTCCTCAAGGTTTAGTCTTGCCGTTACGAGGATTTGCTCGGCTTTAGTCAGTGTGGTCTCAGGCCCGGCTTTAGGCGCGGCAGCGCCGGCTTGTCCGGCCAGAAGTTCTTTAAACTTGGCCAAATTGCCCGGGATATCTTTCCGGGCCTGACTGTACTGTTGTCCTTTTGCTTCAAATTCGGTGGCAGATTTCAATTGAGCGATTGCTTTGTCGTAAACCTCTACAATTTTCGCTTTGACCTCGTCGCCTAACTCCTGCGATTCGGTTATTTGCTTCTTCCTCGCCTGGAGTTTCTCCACAGTGAGCTGTTCGGCTGCATCGGTAGTCGCCGCCCCTTGAGTAACTGCAGAATTCAGAGCGGCCGAGTTGGCGTCCTGCGCTCCACCGGCGACCATCGAAGAGTTTTGCTGGGATTGACCTCGAATAGGAACGAATGCTGCCAGAGTGAAAATGACGACGAAGGTCACTGCGAAGATTCTGGTTGTTGTTCGGATTAGCACAAATCTGCCTGATAACTTATCGAGCATAACCTGTCTCTTAAGCCTGCGAATAATGTTTCGTTAATTCTGTTTTCTTCGATGCATTTAATCATTGCAACAACCTTTTAATAAATATGACGAATTGTGAGCTTGATTATAATAGGCGGGTTCTGTTAAATCAAGCCGGATTTCAAAAAACCACACAGAGTATGATTGATTTTGTGAATCTTTCACCGGTCATAAAACCACTGTCCACCCGAATAACCTCGTCCACGTTTTCATTAAAGAACTTACGTAAACTTGCTTTGTGCAACTAATTGTATTATCTTGGTGGCACGAATGCCACAAAGAACCTTTTGACAAACCTCTGTAACCTTCTTGTTTGTGTTTGCGAGGCGTTTCGATAAGCTACGATCGTTGGCTGATATGTCGTAATGAGGATGCCTCAAAAAAAATGTGGCAATAGGGATTTTAGTATTTGACTTTGAGCTCTTCATAGGTGGACGATTCCAAACGAGAAAGAGCTGACAACTATCTCAAGCTGCCAGCCTTTGACTATATTGGGCGCTTTGTTTTTTTTCGGTTGCGACCTACTGTGACAGGGCTGCGATTTGTTATGGCCTCACGGCTCGATTGTAGATGCAGATGTTGTCGATCAGGCCGGAAAAGTAGGTTCCCGGTTGCATCGCCTTGCCGGTTCCGATGTACAGGGCGTTAGTTGAGCCCTCCAGCCCTGCCCGTATGTCTTCAGCCACGGCGACGTTATCAACGTAGAGCGTTCTGTTCGAACCATCCCATACAAGACCAATCCGATGCCATTCGCCATCGGTTATAACTGTCTGGTACAGCAGTGGTCCGGTGGCGCCTCGGCCGTAAGCCTTTAGATCCGTCATCAAGTTTCCCTCAGATGGATCTACACAAAGCCAGCTTGCAACACCCATTTTATTTGTTTTATTACAATGGAGTGTGTTATAATGATGCTAATCATACAAGAGTGTTTCTGCGAAGTGTAAAGGGAAATCCCAGTTCAACAATTTTTGAGAGGAGATAAGCGATGAGAAAGAATATCCCTGGTTTTATGAACGTATCGCTATCGGTGCTGGCACTAATACTTATGCTGGTAGAACCGGCTTTAGCATTTGAGGACAACCCTAATCTTGTCAGCTACTGGAAACTAAACGGCGACGCCAACGATACCGCCGGCAGCAACCACGGCACTCTCATCGGCGATCCGACCTGGGTGAACGACCCGAATCGCGGCTGGTGCCTGAGCTTCGACGGCGATGGCGACTATGTCGATGTCGGCGATGATCCATCCCTTACGTTCACCGAAGAAATCACGGTCGCGTGCTGGATAAAGGTCCACATGTTCGACAGAAATTGGAATGCTATCATTACCAAAGGGGACGACTGGGTTCTGGCCAGGACACGCGACGATAATCGAGTCGCATTTCTTTGTCTTGGCCTTACAGGAGGGGGGTGGCCGGAAGTGTATAGTGACGACGTGAACGACGAGAACTGGCATCACATCGCCGGTGTGTACGATGGCTCAAAACTCTATATGTATCAAGACGGTCGTAACGTCGATTCCAAATCGCTTCGGGGCAGTATCAACAGCAATTGGAGCCGGGTTCTTATCGGCGAAAACGGACAAGCTCCAAACCGCTACTGGAACGGCCTCATCGACGAGGTGCGTATCTACAGCCGGGCGCTGACTGCCGAGGAAATTAGCGTTTTCGCTTGGCCAGAACCTCCTACCCCATCTCCACCGCCGCCTGCTCCCAACGACGTGACGGCCACTGGTCATGACAGCCGGATCGACCTCAGATGGCAGTTCGATACAGATCCCAATTTGGAGGGCTACAACATCTATCGCGCCGATTCCGAGGAGGGTCCCTTTTCCAAGCTCAATGATTCGGTACATACGGTCTCTGTGTATAGCGACTTCTTAGGTGTCAATGACCAGACGTACTATTATTATGTAAAGTCGGTTGCCATACTTGGCGGTGGGGAATCTGAGCCCTCGAATATTGCTTCGGCTACCTCTTATGCGATGACAGATGAGCAGCTTCTGACTTCCGTGCAGGAAGCTGTCTTCAGGTACTTCTGGGATTACGGCCATCCTGTCAGCGGACTGGCAAGAGAAGGATATGAATTCGGTCACAGCACCGACACCTGCACATCCGGCGGCACGGGTATGGGCTTGATGGCGATGTGCGTCGGGGCCGAGCGAGGATTCGTCACTCGCGCCCAGGCCGCCGACCGCGTTCTGCAGATTCTGACCTTCCTGGAGGAAGAGGCGAGCCGTTACCATGGCGCCTGGTCGCACTGGATCAACGGCGCCACGGGCGAGACAAAGCCCTTCGGCACGTATGATAACGGCGGAGACCTGGTCGAGACCGCATACTTAGTACAGGGTATGCTCACAGTGCGGCAATACTTCGATGATTCGAAGGACCCTGTGGAGACGGAGATTCGTAGCAGTGCCACCCAAATGTGGGAGCAGGTCGAATGGAATTGGTATCTCCAACATCGGGGCAGTCAAGTGCTTTACTGGCACTGGTCGCCGAATTACGGCTGGCGCATCAACCATGCCATTCGTGGCTACAATGAGTGTATGATTGCCTATCTGCTGGCGATTGCCTCACAGACGCATCCGATACCGGCCTCTTGCTATTACAACGGCTGGGCAAGTGCCGCCGGCTACGCCAACAGCAATACCTACTACGGCTATAGGCAGTGGGTAGGCCCGGAGAAAGGAGGACCGTTGTTCTTCACCCACTATAGCCACTTGGGCTTTGACCCGCGTAACAAGAGCGATGATTTCTGCAACTATTTCGATAACAGCCGGAATATTTCCCTGGTCAACCGCGCCCATTGCATCGACAATCCTTTCGGACATGCCGGCTATAGCGACTTGGTCTGGGGCTTGACGGCCAGCTTCAATCCGTGGGGCTATAGCGCCCATTCAACGACGAACGATAACGGTACGATTTCTCCTACGGCGGCGCTCAGCGCTATGCCTTATGTCCCCGACGAGTCCATGACGACCTTGAAGGAGTTCTACTACACGTACGGTGCGGATTTATGGGGTCCGTTCGGTTTCTTTGATGCCTTCAATCTATCGCAGAACTGGTTTGCGCCTGGCTGCGTGGCCATCGACCAGGGCCCGATTGTGATTATGATCGAAAACTTCCGCACGCAATTGTGCTGGGATTTGTTTATGGCCAACCCGGAAATCCAGCCGATGCTGGATGCCATTGGCTGGACAAGTCCTTAGAGAATAATGAACCGCATTCCCTTGGGGACACCTTCCGGCGAGACAGTCCACAATCCTATGGACTCCTTACGGAGGAAGCCTTACGGCGGAACACCTTGATCCGATAGAATATGCTGAGGAATCGTCAAATAGTGCAGATGACTAATAAGTTCAGCACACATTACAGAATCTGTCGTTTTAGGAGCGATCCGAGGCTGGTGAATTGAAAGCGTACAAATGACAATAGTAGCTGGTGTAGATGGTTGTAAAACTGGTTGGCTTTGCATAGCAAAGGACTTGAATACCGGATTAATCACATCTGCTGTGTTCAGCAATGCCCAGTTACTTCTTCAACGGGAGCCGGAACCATCGATTATTGCCGTTGATATACCAATTGGATTGACGGGAAACAGCTCCACATCCCCCCTGTCCCTACTATCACCTTGATATTTGTTATAACCAAAGATTCCTAAGACTCCAAGTCCCAGAAATAAAATTGTGGAAGGCTCTGGAATAACGTGTACATCTACTGTTCTGAACTGACAACTACCCCAATAAGCAAAAAACAGTGGCATGGGCCTGAAAACAGAAGCAGTAGAATAGTGATAAGACACTACCAAAATAGCCCCATTTTCGTGAGTTGTAAAATGCCAGAATTCTTCGAAAAGTCACCTCTTTCAGGAGCTGGAAAACACCCTGATTTCCAGGTGACATCATGACTCCATTTTGACTCCACAGATGTCAAATTTCATGATTGATGTAAGCACCAAATCCCAAATTTTTGCCGAAAAGACAAATATTTTTTGAGAATTTCAAGTGATAATCGGATTAAGTATACGATGCTTTGATTTTAATCAGAAAACGCAGATTTTGTGTGAACGTTTTCAATGAACGATTTCAAAAAGGTTACCTGTTAAAAATAACTGTTACCTAAAAGTTATACACTCAATCAAAAAATGATCAATATCAAATAGACAATTTAAAAAGGAGCCTATACCGAATCTGTCAATATAGGCTCCGACTTTACAAATTAATTGAACTAACTGTACAATTTTACATAACAGCCAATCCCTACTTACGGTGCCGGTAGATACAGCCGAATATCATCAAAGTACATTGTACCGGAACCGCCAGCTTGCGGATTGTTTCTGTCGCCTAGACCAAGTGTAATCGTATTGACATTGGCAAGGTTCACGCCTTGGTCTGCAAACGCCTGCAGGTCGATATTCCATTCTGTCCAGGTAGTTATCTGTGCTGCATTAGGATTATCATTAGTAACGATCGCATTGCCGTTGAGAGCAACATACAACGTCTCATCTGCGTTATCAGAAATGCCCCTGAACCAAATAGATAAAGCTCTGACACCATTCTCGGTCCAGTCACGTGGGTAAATCAACGTCATCTCAACCTCTGAATATTTTAACTTGCCCTGCTGATTGTTGTCATAGAAGACCGGCATCGACTTGCCGCCTCCATGAACGATAGTTTCCTCCATATAAGAACCAGTGGTTTCATCGCCAACTATAGAGCCGGTTCCGTTACCGGCGTAGGGCGGTAAAGTAGGATGCGAGGCATAGCCAACACCATCTTTCCAAGCCCACCATATCTCGTTATTGCCAACGTCGTAGTCCTCAAAATCATCCACGACAAAGAAGCTGGCAGTCGTAAAGCTCCAGACGCCGCCTACCCATGGACTTTCTGGATTGGTGTTATTGACTTCATCAATCCGCCAGTAATAAGTGGTGTCCCACTGGAGTTTTCCAGGGTCATAACTCTCAGAACCAAGATTTCGGCTGCCTTTGTACTCAGGTGAGCTGGTATTGGCATTACGTACGACCTCTTTATCCGTGCCGAAATAGACCTGATGCGAAGCAGCATAGACTCCCGGCGACCAGGTAAAAGTCGGTGTATGTTTTACATCCACAGCGCCATTAGACGGATTTGGGCTCCCGACGGCGCCCTGAGTAGTAAAGCTCCAAACCTCGCCTTTATATGTGCCGATAACATCGAACTCATCGACACGCCAGTAGTAAGTCTTAGCCAATTTAAGTGTACTGGGAGTATAGGTTGAGATTCCCTGAGGAAGTCCTCCGGCGGCATTGCTCACGTCGTCAAAATTCTCGCCAAAATAGACGGTGTGCAACTTTGCACGGAAACCTCCCGTCCAGCCGAGCTTCACATCCAGGGCTACCAGCTCGGCGCCATCAGCCGGGTCGGGATTGTATGCGGTCTTGGGGGGGACCGCAAAGCTCCAGACAGGGCCTTTCCAAGGACTATTCGGCTCAGCGTCATTGACCTCGTCGATTCGCCAGTAGTATGTCGTACCTGGAACAAGACCGCCCGGATAAGCAAATCCCGGAAAGCCGGCAACTAAGAACGTCGAGGTCTGGTTACCCTGGAACGCAACTTCAGTACCATCGTTGACATCGTCGAAATTATCGCTGAAGTACACATCGTGGGAGATGGCAAAATCTCCCGCCCGCCAGCTAAGATTTACCCACGTGTCAGCATACAGAGTACCATCTTTCGGAATGGGACCCAAGGCGTATGGAAATCCTTCTGCACCTTGCATAGAAGCCTGTATCTTTTCCTGAGCGAGAGCCTCATCGTAGATGCGGGCGTCGTCGAGCATTCCAACAAGGTGATGGGTCGGTGGATTCATATCTCTTCCGGCACCCAGTAGTAAACGGCCGGTACTGGTCTCTATCGTGCCCGTAGAATCCATTGCTCCGATTTCTTCACCATCCAGGTATATGATTTTTCTTGCCCCATCGTACACTGCAGCGACATGGTGCCATTCGCCGTCAAAGAGGCCGGAGGCCGCTATGGCCATCCAGCTGGGCGAAGTGCCGGTTGTCTTAAATCCGAGTTGCTTGTTGGGTCCATTATAGTAAAACGCAAAGGTGTCAATATTGGGCCCGCCCCTCATGATAATGCCGGACCAATCGGGGTAGTTAAAGTCCGGGTCAGGTCTTATCCAGGCTGTGAGTGTAACTTGCTCAGTGATATTAAATGCGTCACTATTCCCGCAGTCCACATAATCATCGCCGTGGAGTTCCAGCGCGCTGCCTATCCAGCCGGCCGCCCAGGTCGCGTCGCCTTGCAGGATTCCATCATTACCGCCGACAGAATCTGCAGCAGTGGTGCCGGAACCGTCATCGAGCCTCCAGTGAGCCACGAGGTCAGCCGAGGCATTAACTGCTAAGTTCAGCATTAAAACAAGAGAAAATAAATAAATCGATTTCCTGCACATAATTAGTCCTCCTTCACCCCGTCCCGTCTTCGACGGGCAGGGTTCAAAAAATTTAATGTAGGTTGTTGATTGAAATGTAAAAATCTTACACGCGAAGCACACAGTTTCCGCTACAACTATGCACCCCACATAATAACACCTCCTCTATCGAAAAGCTACAAAATACGCACGTTGTATGACCTCAAAGCCACAGATGCCCGACTGCGCAGGCACAAGCTTTACTGTTTTCGTTTATACCAAATCAGCTACTCTCCCGTCAATGAAAATCTTTGGTACGGCTGGGATGTCAAGCGAGACACATACACAGCCCACTATTACTGCGACCGCTTTGGCAACCTGGAGCTGCTATACCGCGACCATGACATCTCTTGTATGTACCCGATTCCCTTTGCGCGGCGTTCGGTACCTCCAGAGATACCCTCAATGCTCGATGAAAATCTCAGCAACGAAGGCGAATTTGTGCTCGTGGATATGCAGCAGAAATTCAGCTAAAGGCTTGTTTTTCAAGTCGGTATTCAATATGATACTTCGGCGATAGAAAAAATTGTCGAATTGTTAAGGGAGCAGAAATGAACCTGGATTTTTCATATTATATGCCAACCAGAATTATCTTCGGCTGCGGTAAGCTGAGCGAGCTTAAAACCACGCCGTATCTTCCCGGGAAGAAAGCCCTTGTTGTAATCGGCGTATCCGGAGCTATGAGGAAATATGGATATCTTGACAGAGTTCTCAAATACCTTGAGGAAAATGGGGTTGAGACGGTTGTGTACGATAAAGTTCAGCCTAATCCTGTTTCTGAACATGTTGAAGAAGGGGCATCAGTCGCCAGGGAAAACGGCTGTGATTTTGTCGTCGGTCTTGGAGGCGGCAGCACTCTTGATTCATCTAAGAGCATAGCGGTAATGGCAGTTAATCCGGGCAGGTATTGGGACTATATAAACCGAGGGAGCGGAGGCCGAAAAACACCTGCTAATGGCGCTCTGCCTATCGTGGCTATAACCACAACCGCCGGCACAGGAACAGAAGCCGACCCGTGGACGGTAATAACTAAAAGCGACACAAACGAGAAAATCGGCTGGGGAAACAACTCAACCTTTCCGACCTTGTCGATTGTGGACCCCGAGTTAATGGTAAGCGTACCTGCGAAAACGACCGCTTATACCGGCATGGACGCATTCTTTCATTCGGTTGAATGCTACCTCGCAAAAATCAATCAGCCGGCCAGTGACCGTTTGGCGCTGGAGGCAATCAGCCTTATTACAGAATATCTGCCAATCGCCGTCAAAGACGGCACGAATATCCAGGCAAGAACCAAACTGGCCTGGGCAAATACCGAAGCGGGAATATGCCAGTCACTGTCTCGTTGTATATCTCTTCATTCTATGGAGCATCCCGTCAGTGCATATTATCCCAATGTTGCTCACGGCTGCGGCCTTACGATGCTTTCGGTCTCCTATTTCACCTATTTAGCCGAAAGAAATCCGGCACGCTTCCCCGACCTCGCCGCAGCAATGGGAGAAAATGTCGGTGAGCTTACCGAGAAGGAAAAGCCCTTGGCGTTTATAACCGGATTGAAGAAGCTCATCAAAAATGTAGCTCTTGAAGAAGAAAAGCTATCCGACTTTGGGATTGAAAAAAGCCGGTTGAAAACTTTTGCTGAAAACTCCTTTTATACAATGGGCAGTCTTTACGATATAACGCCTGTCAAATTAACATTGGACGACGTTATTGCCATTTATGAAAATGCGTACTCATGATGTTGCTTGATGGAGAAAGTCATTGAACAAAATCTCCAATCTCAATCTCCAGTATAGCAGATTTGCCTTCTATTGGTGGAATCATTAATATTGTCATTTCCGCATAGGTCTGAACGATTGTTAATTGAAAAGGGTCTATGCCGAATTATTCGGCATAGACCCCGAATTGACGCGAATTTGATAACAACCGCGCCCCCATATCTTGCTTCGCAAGAAGCAATGGGGGCGAGCTAAATCTCGTTTAAGGTGCCGGGGGATACAGACGAATATCGTCAAAGTACATTGTACCTGAACCACCAGCCTGCGGGTTTTTCTTATTGCCTAATCCAAGGGCGATCGTATTGACATTTGCCAGGTTCACACCCTGGTCTGCAAACGCCTGCAAATCGATATTCCATGCTGTCCAGGTAGCTATCTGTGCTGCGTTAGGATTATCATGAGTAACTACCGCACTGCCATTGAGAGCAACATACAACGTCTCAGCAGCGTTAGCTGAATCGCCTCTGAACCAAATCGTCAGTGTGTTGACGCCTTTCTCGGTCCAGTCGCGCGGATAAGTCAATGTCTTCTCCACCTCTGAATACTTGAGCTTACCCTGCTGATTGTTGTCATAGAAGACCGGCATTGACTTGCCGCCTCCGTGAACGATAGTCTCTTCCATATAAGAGCCGGTGGTTTCGTCGCCAACCATAGAGCCGGTTCCGTTACCGGCATAGGGCGGTAAAGTAGGATGCGAGGCATAGCCAAGCCCGTCTATCCAAGACCACCATATCTCGTTGCTGCCAATATCGTAGTCCTCAAAATCGTCCACGAAAAGGAAGTTGGCTGTTGTAAAGCTCCAGACATTGCCTGTCCAGGGACTGTCGGGATTGACGTTATTGACCTCATCAATACGCCAATAGTAGGTGGCGTCCCACAGTAGTTTTCCAGGGTCATAGCTCTCAGAAGCAAGAGCCTTAGTGCCTTTATACTCAGGCGAAGCGCTATTGGCATTGCGTACGGCCTCTTTATCTGTGCCGAAATAGACCTGATGCGAAGCAGCATAGACTCCCGGTGACCAGCTAAGAATCTGTGTCTGCTTTACATCCACAGCGCCTTTAGAAGGATTCGGGTTCCCCACTCCCCCCTGAGTAGTAAAGCTCCAGACGTCGCCTTTATATGTGGCAGGGGGATCGAACTCATCGACCCGCCAGTAGTAGGTCTTAGCCAATTTAAGTGTGCCGGGAGTATACGTTGTGGCTCCTTGAGGGAGTCCACCGGCGGCATTGTTCACATCGTCAAAATTGTCGCCGAAATATACAGTGTGCAATTTGGCACCGAAACCCGCTGTCCAGCTAAGCTTCACGTCCAGGTCAACA
>JBAQFY010000341.1:0-3698 GCA_049287505.1 Sedimentisphaerales bacterium
GATGAGGCAGGATTAACCGTTTAGTATTTCGATGTTGTCCATAGAGCCGAGGCGGCCGTTGGCCAGTGTCAGGTAGTCCAACTTTTTTGGATTGTGGCCGAGCAGCTCGCTGCCGAGAGTATCGACAGCGACAGAGTCAAAGCCTGCCAGTATAAGAGCTAAGTTCTTGTGCCTTCCGGCAAGGTGCATTCCCTTCAGGGCGACGGAGGCGTCAACTACCGACAGGTCGGGTTTTTTATATAAGCAGACATCAACGACGGACTTATCCGTTGATGGGCTGTGGAGCTTTGATTTGTTCCAGGAGCCTGAATAGAACCTGCCCGGAGCGATGCCGAACATATTCTTCATCGCAATCGTGGTTTTGGTGAAGCTGTGGTCCTTAAGGACGGGCAGTGAAATTACGAACGCCCGCTGAACGATCTTCGGCATAAAGAACTGCTTTAATTGCAGGGCATTATCATTTTTGAGCACAGTGGTTTCGGCTTCGTTGAAGTCGATTAGTTTCATGTCGTACCTATTTGCTAGCTCTGTGTATCCAAGCGTATCGAAAACGTCCGGAGTTCTTCCGGTTCCACAGCCCTCACCTATCACGATTTCAGCCTTTGTGTGGGCTTTGCAGTAGTTGTATATCGCTTCGGCAGCGATGACACTCGTTGTAACCGGCGGTGGTGAAGAATTTGTCAGGTTTGGCTTGATAATGATAAGGCCTTGCTGCGGCAGCCGAGTCGGGGCATCAATAAGGTCAAGGGCCCTGGCTATGCTACTTTTATAATCGACAAATTTTACTTTAGCAACTTGACTCATAAGTCCTAAGTCTTCTTTTGGTTAAATGTTCCGAACAAAATAATCTGGTCAAGGGTCTTGACTGTCAAGGGATTTTGAGTAAATTTGTACGAAACCCGTAAGGGAAATCAGGTTGCGGGTTGTAATTTGACATTGTTTTGTGGAGATGAACGCCCGTTAGAAATCTTCTCTAACGGGAGCTAAGAGACGGTATTAGTAAAAACGATATTTCAAAATAGTATTTCTAACGGGGTAAATATGATAGAGGTCAAAGAACTTCGGCGTAGTTTCGGCCCGGTTATCGCTGTTGATGGTATATCGTTCAATGTTGAAAAGGGTCAGGTTTTGGGTCTTCTTGGGCCTAACGGGGCCGGCAAGAGCACGGCGATGAGAATGTTAGCGTGTTTTCTGCAGCCTGACAGCGGGACAGCTACTATACTTGGGTACGATATTTTGCAGAATCCAATCGAGGTCAGGCGGTCGATTGGATATTTAGCTGAGAACGTGCCGGCGTATAACGAGATGACGGTTGGGAGCTTCTTGAGCTTTGTTTGCGATGCCAGGCAGATTAAGGGCAAGGAGCGTAAGCGGGCGCTCGACCGGATTGTCCCGATGTGTTCGATTGAGTCGGTATATCATCAGACGATTGAGACATTATCGAAAGGATATAAACGGCGTGTGGGATTGGCTCAAGCGTTAATTCATGACCCGGATGTGCTGATTCTTGATGAACCCACCGATGGGCTGGACCCCAATCAAAAATATGAAGTCAGAAAACTTATAAATAAAATGGCTAAAAACAAATGTATCATTGTCTCGACTCACATTCTGGAAGAGGTGGAGGCTGTTTGCTCGAGGACGATAATTATTGCCAGAGGGCGAGTATTAGTAGATTCAACGCCTAAGGCTTTGAAAGAGAAGTACCAGTGTGGTCTTGATGCTGTTTTTCGCAGGATTACCAGAAATGGTGGATAGTTCAATGGTGAGTGGTTAATTGTTCAATGGTTAGTTAAATTAATTGACCAAATGAGGAGTTCAAGAAATGAATAGTTTTTGGGCGGTATTCAAGAGGGAATTGAAAAGTTATTTTACGACGCCTCTTGCATACGTGTTTCTTGTGATTTTTTTGTTTTTCTCAGGGTATCTGACATTCAAGCAGGGCTTTTATGAAATACGGCAGGCAGATATGCATGCGTTTTTTATGAATTTGCCGCTGTTGTTTGTTTTTATGGTGCCATCGACAGCGATGCGTCTCTGGGCTGAAGAGCGCAAAGTCGGTTCGATTGAGCTGCTGTTTACTTTGCCGATTACGATAACGCAGGCGGTTTTAGGGAAGTTCTTTGCGGCGTGGCTTTTCCTTGCGATTGCATTGATGCTTACTTTCCCTATGGTGATTACAGTATGTTACCTTGGCGAGCCGGATATTGGTCTGATAATTACCGGTTACTTAGGCAGCTTGTTGATGGCAGGTGGATTTCTCGCTATCGGCTGTTTCTTTTCGGCGGTCAGTAAAAATCAGGTGATAAGCTTTGTTCTGTCGGTGGTGGCCTGTGCGGTGCTTGTTTTTGCAGGTATGCCGACGACACTAAACTACGTTTCGACGTTCTTACCGGCCGGTCTGGTCTCGGCAATAGAGAGTATGAGTTTTCAGATACACTTTGAGTCAATCCAGAGGGGCGTGCTGAAGTTTGAGGACCTTTCTTACTTTATATTGTTGATTATCGGGTGGATTGCCGCCTGCAGTATTGTTTTGGATGAGAGGAAAGCGAGATAATAGACTCATTTAAGATTCTAAGGGGGAAACGTTTTTAGGGAAATTTAAATATGGCACAAAAACAGCAAACTTCCAAGTGTGTAAACCGAACGATACGGGCAATTATTGGAACGGGTTTTGTTTTAGTGATTATTTTCTCTGCAATCAGTATTTGCCAGAACATTGGAAAGGCGTTGAAGGTTGATGTTACGGACCAGAGGCTTTATACGCTTTCGGAGGGTACCAAAGCGATTTTAGCTAAACTTAATCAGCCGATTCAAGCCAGGCTCTTCTATGCAAAGACCGCTGCGCTGAAAGGGCCGGACCAGATTCGGTATTTCAACAACTATTATCAGTTCGTCAAAGCCCTGCTGGAAGAGTATGTTGCGGTGTCCAAAGGTATGGTTGAGCTGGAAGTAATCGACCCGCGGCCTTTCTCCGACGATGAGGTGCAGGCATTGAGGTATGGCTTGAGGCGATTCCCTATAACCGAGGAGGAAAACTTTTTCTTCGGTTTGGTGGTGCAGACACAATTTGGAGTCGAGAAGGCTATACCGTTCTTTTCACCGGACCGAGAAAATTTTATTGAGTATGATATAAGCTACCTGATAGACACGGCAATTACCCGGCAGAAACGGAAAGTAGGTGTAATGAGCTCGCTGCCGGTAATGGGTGACGATGTGAGCGGTTATATGGCAGAAATGATGCTCAGGCAGGGCCAGCAGCCGAAGGGGCCCTGGACTTTCGTCGAGCAGTTGCGGAGACAGTATGAGGTTGTGAGCGTTGCCGCGGATGTCAATGACATTAACGACATTGACATTCTTTTAGTGATTCACCCGAAGGACTTATCGGAGCAGACGCTGTTTGCAATAGACCAGTTTGTGCTGAAAGGCGGCAGGACGATTGTGTTTGTTGACCCCCATTGCTTTACAGATACACCTGACCGGAGGATGATGCAGATGGGGATGCAGATTTCGCGCAGCTCCCAGCTGAATCTGCTTCTGCGGACCTGGGGCATCGAGATGCCGGAAAATACTTTTGCCGGTGACAGAAGCCTGGCGTCGATGGCTTCCATCCGTGCCAATCAGAGACCGGAGAGGATAATTGGTTACCTTAATCTGACACCGGAAGGAAGATGCTTCGATACTGACAACGTTATCAC
>JBAQFY010000342.1:0-10887 GCA_049287505.1 Sedimentisphaerales bacterium
TATTTGCCTTTATACTTACGTTCTTCGTAGCCGAGGAGCTGGCGAATCTCAATTTTGAAATCCAGTTTAATTTTTTCGCTATCAGGTGTAAGTTCCGGCTTGAGCCAAATTCGAGTGCCTATTTCTACCTTTTCTTTTTTTGGTTCCGGCTCATCGGAAGGACGGTTCGGATCAGTGTAGCCTAAGACATAGTATTCTTCAGTCATAATTCCGATTTCTGCCGTTCTACCTTCCCGGGTCAGTACTTGTGGTGCAGCGAGTATTGCGGCACCTTTGTGAGCCCCAACAGCTTTGAGGAGGAAGCTGATATGGAGGTCATCAAGTATAAGGATGTATGTTTCAGCATTCGGCTCAGCGGCAGAGTCTGCGACAAGATGTTCCGACCAGGCGTCTGAAGTGTGCACGGAATTTGCGTCAAGGCCGATATTTTGAAGGAAATCCTCGCTTACAGACAAAATCTTTTTTTCAATTAGGATTTCAGTCACGCTGATGCCAAGTTCCTTTAGCCTTTCAGGCTTTACAAACTTGACAAATCCATGATTAAATAGAACATTGGTACCCTTTCCTTTTGCCAGCAGCTTCTTGTCATAAGCTATCGCTGTATCAGGCCGGACTGATACCGTCTTTCCATGTGCCAGAAACCTGACATTTTGCCAAGTCCATGCAAAGTCTTCAGTCTTCAAATAGCCTCGTAATTGGTGTAGCGAATCCGGATATTTGTCATCGTGGTCGTTCGCATAGATGAGCAGCGTTTTGCCTAAGTTGGATAGTTTTTTGGCTGATTCGACTCGTTTTTGGATTTCGGGCAGTTCTACTGCTGAGCCGCAACAAAGTAATAATACGGTGTCTTCTTCACGACATAAGGGGTGCCAGCCAGGACAATATCAAGTGCTTTTTCGAGCGGAACATCTTTGAGTTTATTATCTACCGGTGTACTTGGTTATATAGACTGTAGCCTCTCCTAAGTAATAGCGATTCGACGTAAGCAATCCGACCATTTTTAATGTCACCTGTCCATAACCCGGTACTGCATCCAGCAGTTCGGTCTTATCAAACAAGGCGATTACCTTCGCTCTATCGGCTGTGCCGTATACAAATTGCTGTTTTGCTGTGATCGTGCCGGGATAGAGTGTCGGGAGCACATCCAAAATATCTTCTTTCCCAATCCCCTCTGGAAATATGATACTTGCCTGTATGTCGTACGAGTTGTCTATACGCCTGATGATCTCGGGCAGGACTTTCATCTCTCGGACAATAAAGAGCTTATCACTCACGATGGCATCGGCCGTCGCCGTGGATGGTGGAGTCTCATTGCTTTCAACCGTTACGGAATTAGTGAAGACCGTATCCTTAGACAGATCTTTATCAACGTGGGCATTCAACTCCAAGCGTATCGCTTTGCCAGGTTCCAGAAATGGGAAAATCCAAGTGTACGTATGCGTAACGGGATCATATTTGCCGGATACAAAACCTCCTTCCGCCGATACGAAGCTCACTTCTTCTGGAAGGACATCGAAAACAGAAATGTTTGTCACTGCGAAGTCATTGTCGTTGTCAAACTGAATGATATAGGTCACAGGCCCATCCGCGCTGACCAGCGCAGTTTGGCCTTCTGGTGTTCCCAGAATACTCTTGGTCAGATTGAGCGGATTCTGATATGTGATTGCCTCAATGCTTGCGGCCGAAGGCTGCGTTTCATCGCTATCAACGATCACGTTATTGATGATGGTCGTGCCCGGGTCTACGTCCTTGTTAACCTGCACATTCACATCCAAACATATCGCTTCTCCCGGCGCCAGAGATGTGAATAACCAGGTATACGTATGTTCCACGGTGTCATACTTTCCCGACGGCGTATCCGCGCCAAGGCCCACAAACCACACCTCGTCGGGGATGTAGTCCACAACGGTAACATTCGTCACGGGTAGATCATTATCACTATTGTCGAAGCAGATCGTATAGGTCATAGGCTCATCTGCATCAACCCACGCGATCTGGCCCTCGGCGACGCCGGAAATACGCTTGGTCAGATTGAGCGGGTTCAGATACGTGATCGCCTCGACGCTTGCCATCGAGGTTGGCGTCTCATCACTGTCGACGATTACAGTGTTGGTAATGATTATGGCCGGAGCCACATCCTTATTCACTTTCACGTTCATATTTAAACATACCGCCTCTCCCGGCTCCAAAGATGAGAACGTCCAGGTATAAGTATGTTCCGTGGCATCGTATGTTCCGGACGGGGTTTCCTTGCCAAGGTCTATGAATTTTACCTCGTCGGGGAGGTAATCCACAACGGTAACATTCGTCACGGGCAGATCACTGTTTCTATTGTCGAAGCAGATCGTGTAGGTTATAAGCTCATCTGCTTCAACCCACGCGACCTGGCCTTCGGCGACTCCGGAAATACGCTTGGTCAGATTCAGACTATGACTTTCTGCAATAACATCAAAGCTTTTTGTCGTTGGCGCCGTTTGGGCGCTGCTGATCGTTACGTTATTCGTAATAACTGTACCGGTCTCCACGCCCTTATCCACCTCTACAGTTAGCTCCAGATCGGTCGAGGTTCCCAGGGGCAAAGACGGATACAACCATTCGTAAGTGTGCATCTCGGGATCATAGTGCCCGTTGACTGTGTTATCATCAGCCGTGATGAAAGTGACCTCCTCCGGAAGCTGATCCGACACTACTACGTCTGTTACGATGAAATCGTTATTATTATCGAAGTGTATACCGTATGTTATCGTGGCACCCACTCTCACGGATGGAACGTCATCGAAACCCATAGTACCACTACCGCCTCTGACGAGTGTCTTGCTGAGGTTCAGTGGGTCGTAACCGAATTCTCTGCCCGGGACAACCAGACCGGTCGGATTGCCAATTTTCGGGGTCATGCCTATCTGTCTGAGATTTGTGTCGAAGACTAGAAGATTATCTCCGCCGGGTGCGTTGTTCACACCGGTGGTCAAGTACACGTAACCGGTGGCCGGGTCCACGCCGAGCCCCATCACGCCGGCATCAGGCTCCACCTGAACCTCTTTCACCGTTCCTGTTGCCAAGTGGTACTGGGTAAGGTATTGATTCCCTTCAAAGCCGCCGCCGGTATAAAGGAAGCCCCTCACGACGCCTACGGCTACGCTAATCGCGACACGGTTCAGTGTGATGGTGTCCACCAGTCCCCAATCAGATGTTCTGTAAACGGTGACTTCGTTAGTGCCGTTTGCTACATAGAGCAGGTCGTCGACTTCGTTCAGAGCGATCCCATAGGCGGAAGCTCCTCTGAGGCCGAACGGAGAACCCGGCTTATGTGTCAATGTCTTGTTCTCCGGGTCCCAGTTGTAAGCGTACACTCTGTAACCGCGGCGGTTAACGCAGTACAACAGACTCTTATCGTGATCGTAAACGACACCGGCCAAATCTCTGGCATCCGGCGCCCTCGTTGTACCTTCGTCCGTCATTGTTTTCGCATCCACCAACTGAATCTTGTCGGAGGCTTCATACGTTATGAACAAGAATCCATGATCTGTGTCGATTGTTATCCCCACGGCGCCGAGCATATTTTGGGGGATGTAATGCTCGGCCTGGAACGTCAAGCTACCGTCAGCTTCGATGTCGTATGCTTGTACTGGTGTGGCTTTGTCAGTGCTGGGCTGCCCGATATCCGCGATGACATACAGTGACTTTGCCGTTACATTCGCTGGGACAACCATTAGTGATACGGCGACCGCGAGAAGTACCAGGAATGTATTGGCCCGTGACATTTTCTTCCCGTTCTTTACTTTCATGATCGAGCTCCCGCAAAAACCAAGTCTGTCTTCATATTCGTTTTTTGACTAACAGGAGGTGTCCGTCCTCATTCCACTTACACTTACATCCTGAACACGGGACGCCTTGTTCTTCGGTAGAAGAAAACTTATGAGTGAGAAAGGATGAAACAGGTTCTCACCGCGCCTCCGTGATACTAATTAAATGTACACTAATTATAAATATCTGTCAAGTAAAAAATCCGAAGACCTCGGCCATCGGCCAATGGGTTTGTCTCGTGAAAAATCCAAATATACGTTTATAGGACCTTTTACTCGTTTTAAGCGGCAAATCTTAAAATAAAGAGAATTTTTAATCAACTTTGGTCGATAGTACCATATGTAATTATTAAACCGAAAGGTATGAAACCGAGACCTGTATTGAAAGGAGCGTGAGCTATGGATAAGAGAATAGCATTGTTTGTTGTTATCTTTATCCTAATCGGACTTTCCGGTTCAATTGTTATGGCCCTGCCCCCAATGGGACCCCCGAGGGCTGTCGTGGGACAGGACCGGTGGGCTGTTGGTGTTGGATTTTCTCACTCGAAGATGGATTTGGAGGCGTTTGGGGAGGCTCGAGAGGATCCGGATGGTGCCGGGTGGCTGCCAGCCAGTTCGACAAAGCATAAAATTGAGGACTTAACGTCAAATATGGTGCTTGGCCGGTTGAGCTATGGTGCGCATGACAGCCTCGATGTTTTTGCGTGCGTTGGTCTATCCGATGCGCGGGATGACATGACGGAAATACTCGCCACAGGGAGCGACGGCAACAGATACACCGGTTTGGATAGCAGCTATGGATTGGCCTACGGTCTGGGTGCGCGGGCAACCTTCTGGCAGGAAGGCAACCTTGAATGGGGTGGATTAGTCCAGATTCTATGGGAGAATCCACGTAGCGGGGATATCGACCTGGCTCCTACGGATGGCGATCCAGCGAAGCTCTCAGGCGATGTGGAGCTTAATCTCCAGGAAATACAAGTCGCCTTAGGCCCAACGGTGAAGTTGAAAGGGTTTTCCGTGTACGGCGGTCCCTTCCTACATTATGTCTCTGGGGATCTTGATGTCGATGCTTCTGGAACAGATTCGTTCGGTGCTGTCAACAGGGTGGATTTATCACAAGATATCAGGGAAAAGTCGGAATTCGGCGCCTTTGTTGGTGCTCAGGGCGAAGCGAACCAGGACACGTCCTGGTTTGTAGAGTTTCAAATTACCGGTGATGCCTGGGGAGTCGGTATCGGCGGTATCGCAAGATTCTAAGCAGGGTCGTAGGATAGGTAATTTTAGCAGGGATCAAACTGGTTTAACTTCGTTTATATTCATATTTGGACATTTGGCCGGTCTGATATTTAATACTTGCTATAAAACTCAACGATCTGTGAGGTCTTGTAGCCTCGGCCGAAGTAGGGCTTGTTCGCATCCGGTCGCAGGGGGATGCGGCCGGTTTGTAAAGTATTTTTTTTCTTTAAGGACATATTTGACATTATCCAGGAACCAGAGGTAATCCTGCTCCTTGGCAATGTAAGGTTTTAGTGGTTCCAAAGTGTCGGGCAACCTGTTGTCGTGGTCATCGGCATACATAGCTACAGCAAGGCCTATTTTTTTTACTTATCAACTGATTCTTTTTTTGTATCTTCAAGAAGCACACTGGTTTTTGGCTCAGCCTGTAGGGGTGTGGATTTGTTAGTTAGAGAAAGGGCTGTAGGTATTACCAATGCCAATATCAGCAGAATTACCGTTGCTGCGGGAATCCAGCTAAAGCCGGTTTTTTCTGCTGAGTCCTTGCCGAGAAGACGGTATATACGTCTGAAAAGATTGCCTCCACTTGCAGCTACAGCTAATTGGCACCGGGCTGCTCTGATTTCTTCCATTGAGGTCAAGGCCCTTGCATAGCATACTCTGTCGCCGGATATACTCACGGCCAAATCGTCGCAGCAGTTTTCTCTTTCGGCGCGAATCTTATGTGAAACCCACCACACAGCCGGATGGTAGAAGCCGAGTATCTCCACAGCCGTTTGCAGGATATTGACCAGATAATCGTATCTCTTAACGTGAGCTAACTCGTGGGCCAAGATGGCTTCTAATTGTTCCGAAGTCAGGCCGGTCAGGGCGCTGGCCGGTAGTAATATCACCGGCCTCAGCCAGCCGACAACGGTGGGTATTTGAACTAAAGCAGATTCCATAAGTTGCATTGTTCGGCTGACTCTGAGTCTTTTAGCTAACCGGCTTAGTTTGCTGTGCAGTGTGTCATCAACCTGCCTAACCATCTTTCGTTTCAACCGCTGCAACTGCGCCCAGCCGCCCAGGTGCCAGATGGAAAGCGCGAAGACACCGATTAGCCATCCTGAGACTATGTAAGGCAGGCCCGGTTCGAGTGTCTCAATAGCGCGCTGTTTCCAGGGGACAGAAGAAGCCGGGGTGACAATTTCAGACTGTGAGGGCTTTTCTATTACGGTGGTTTCGGCTGCGGGCATTTCTAATGTTGGTAAAACAGTTGGTACGGGCGCCGGTTCGATATTAGCTGCGATGTGCGGTGCTGAAACCGGTACCAGTTGAAAGGTTATAACGGGCAATAGAACAATCAACCCCAAAGCCATACAGGCAATTATATAGCGCAGGTTGGCTGTGGATTTTCGCAGCAATTTCAACAGTGTCGCCAAAAGTAATGCGGCCACCGCAGCCTGCCAGATAAAATGAACGAGCGTCCAGCCAAGTTTTTGAATAATTTCCTGTGAAAGGATACCTTCCAAAATTATCATGATTATTCCCTCCTGAATTCATCAAGCATTTTTCTTATTCTTGCAAGCTCTTTTGCCGAGACCTTTTTTGCTGAAAGTGCCCGCATCACGAGTTTTTCCGCCGAGCCGGAAAAGGCTCTTTTGAGTAAATCGCCTACTAATTGCTTTTGAGTTCTTTCCTCCGATATGGCCGGTTTATAGACGTGCTTGAACCGGGATTCGTCTCTGGTTAAAAGCCCTTTTTCGGTCATTATTTGCATTAGTTTGAGAGTGGTGGTGTAGCCGGTATTTTCATCTTTGTTCATTACTTCGTTGACCCGGCGAACTGTGCTCGGCCCGTTGTCCCACAGTATTCTGAGGATTGTCAGCTCTCTATCCGTCGGTCGTGAATTTTTGCGTCTTGCCATATTGGTTCTCCTGTAATTCTTCGTTAAATTCAATATCGGCAGAATATACGAAAACCTTCGTAATTGTCAACGAAAATATTCGTATTTTATAAAAATTTTATGATGTGCCTTTCTACCCCCGAAAACCTACAGAAAACGCCGATCTAAACCAACTCTGGCTGAATTCTTTTCTCGACCGTACGGCTGTAATACGTAAGGCCAAGTTGACAATTATTGGATTACTTGTCTTTCTTTTGTTCGGTAACAAACCACACTTCAACCGGCCGACGCTCTACGGTAAACTGCAATTCAGTTTGCTTAGTTAGATTTACTAAAAGCATATCTAATTTTCTAGCCTTTTCAACATCGTTTTTGATACGCTCGAGAGAGCAAGAGCCATGACTACCAAAAGGTATTCGAATTTCTTCGTATGATTCTGTTTCATCTATTACAGGCATTCCGACATTATCGCCTATCTCGGTGAGTAACTCAGCTACAGAGTCGGCTGTTCCACCACCAGAGCTTTCATCAGGATCGAGTTTATCTGAGTAGAGATGTAGCTGACTATCGTTGTAAGTCCCTGAAAGGGGATGGAATTTAAATTGACCGGAAGCAACAATAACTTGCCTCTCAACTATTCGTTTTTCAAAACTAAGATGACACCCTATTTCTTCAGCCAAAAGCTCTTCCAAGGCTTTGATTCTTTCTTCGATCGTCGTACCTGTCCGAACAATCCAGTCGCCGGGCAACTTGAGCGAAAGCAGTTCTTCAGGACCTTCGTATTCGTAAGATTGAAGTCCAAACAGGTCAAGTGGCTCAGTTAAGTCTCGAACACCACCAAAGCCCCCTCCCTCGGGATCTAGTTTCCCATCCCAACTGAAAGTCATCATCCTCGGACCTTCAGGGATAGCTCGTGCCTGGTCAGGAACTTGTTCGAAATAGTAATCTTTCCTTTCTGGGATAAAAGGCGGTGCTATGCGTTTCAACACCTGCTCCTCTTCCAGATGGTAAACCTTGTCAAACCGCTGTCTCCAGGCAGGAACCACTGGTCTAATGTCAAGCATCTCCTGCAATATCTCCTCTGCTTTGTGCAGGTTTAGCTCCCCAACAACCTTTCCTTCTGGATCAACAAGCATCGTAGTGGGATCTCCTGTAATATCATACGCTCCATAAGTAGCACCCAGTCTCTTTTTATTGGTACCTTCATAGAAGGTTGGCTCGCCACCATCGATAGCTACTCGAAATGGAACGTCTGATACTCCGCCATATTTTTCATAGACTTCAATCCACCTGTTTTCCAGCTCTTTCATTGAAGCACTATTGTAAAGAGCAATAATAACCAAGCCTTTATCATGAAATTGCTCATGCAGCTCGACGAGTGGAGGAAGGTCTCTACTGGTATTGGGTGAGTCACCATCGAAGTAAATTATAACCGCCTTGCCTGTTAGGTCAGCCAGTTTTACAGGTGGGCCGTTCTTCCAGGCCTTGATTGAGTCGAACTCTATTGCCGGCTTGCCTATAAGGCTGGTTATCTTCGTTGGCGGTAAATCTATAACTCCCAAATCTAGTTCAGACTGATTGGCTTTTACCTCAATTGTTGGACGCACGGCTTTGGTCCTCGCACCATCTCCTGAGCCATAAGCATTCAGTTCGTATCGGCCGGGGGGCACAAGGAACTCAAATCGCTGGTTATCCGACGTGTGGCTCAGTACTCCGAAGCTGTCTCGATTCCATTGCAGGTAAACGTTAGTCCAGGTAAGCGGTCGGCCTATCTTTTTTAGAGCCTCACTGTCCAATCTACCGTAAACGCGACAGACTGGCACCAGGGTCAACTCAATTTCCTCTTGCCTGCCATCTCTGAATATCTCACAGACTGCCCCTATATGCTTTTCCTCGTGCAGCACATAAAGTGCGAGCTTTCTGTCCGCCGGCCACGATGGAGAGAAGAGCTTTTCTCGTGTTAGAGTGATTTTGCCCCGTTCGTTGGAAATATTGTGTTCCCTGCTGCGAAGATACCACGATAGCTTACTTCCAAGAACTGATACATCGCGGGTACGAGCACCTGCTCCTACTTTGGCGCCGGCAACCGGCCGACCGGAAGAATCAACCAGCCGAAACACAATGACATCACTTTCCACATCTTTAGACTTCTCTGGCTCTGCCAAACTAATTGTTGGAACATTTTTGTCCTGAACAGTGCTGGTCTGCACAGCAGGCCGAGTTTGTGCACAGGCTATCCCAATGGCAAGAAATGCCGCCACGATACTCACTGTCAAAGCCCATACCGCTCCTGTCCGTGGGTTGCTGCATTTATCTTGCAGGATACGGCGGACCCTGCCGGCCAATCCTTTCCTGCTGCGCACCACCGCCGGCACAAACGCCATCTGTCCGCCAGGCGTCAAATCAAGCAGCGACTCTGCATAGTCTGTGCAGGGCTGGCCGGTGGCAACCACCCAGTCATCACAGGCCTGCTCGCTTAATCTGACCAGCCAACTCTTTGCCCACCATACAAGAGGGTGCCAGGGTAAAATACACACGACCAGCTCCGCTAATAATCCGCTGATATGGTCACGCCGTTTCCAGTGGGCTAACTCATGACAAAGCACACCGGTCCAGTCAATTCCATTGTCAAACCGCCCGACAGCGCTCGGCACTAATAAAACAGGCCTTCGCATCCAGCACCATATCACAGGACTGCGAACACTTTGGCTGCTGTAAAGGCTCACATTTTTATCAATTCCGAGTTTTGACTTGGCCAGATGCAGCGCTTGTTCAATCTTCTCGCAGTTCAAAGGCATCGCCCGGCCCAGTAGGCGAGCGCCGAGGACAAATGTTATAAGTAATCGGATAGCTAAAATTAAACTTGCTGCAATCCACACGTACAACATGACCGAGCGCCAGGGGAATTTGGCACTTTCTGAACCAGCTACAGCCGATGGCAAATCCTCTTCAATAAGACCCGGCTTATGCTCAATATCTCCAGCCGAGATGATTCCAGGAGCCCCATAGTTACCCCCTCTGCCCAAGTCTCTGGCCTGCGATTGAATTACGACCGGCTCGGCTACAAACATACCTAATTCATAGTGCTTGACCAATATGCTCATAATCGGCACAATCACCGCTGCCATCATCGCTAAAAACAGCACCTGATGTGCCCTTGACGACCGATACCTCAGGATGAAGCTGCCCACAAGGCCGACCACGAGAAAAATCGTGCTCTGCCACACACAGCTCGACAGCGAAACGTCTCTCGGGAATATTTCGCCTATCATTTTTTGCTCTCCTTTCTTTTTTCATCAATCATTTTCCGAAGCTCACGAAGCTCCTTATCACTGAGCTTGCTCTGACGCATCAGATGCTGAAACATCAAAAGGGCGTCCCCATCGAACATCCGCTCCATAAATTTGTGCACCGAGTTGGCGCCGGCTTCTTCGCGGGACCGCGTCGGCAGATAGATGTAGCTCTTGCCCTGTGTCCGATGTCGCAGCCAGCCGGCCTTCTCTAACTTCTGCATCGCAGTAAGAACTGTTGTGTAGGCGAGCTTCTTCTTACGTCCGAGCCGTTTGCGTACCTGATGGACACTTGCCTCGCCAAGCTCCCAGACCGCCTCTATTACCGCACGCTGCAACTGCCCCAAATCGTCAAGTAATTTTCCACTCATAACATTAACCTCCATATATTAAAACGAACCTCGATAAGTATTACTCTGTCCGAAAGTACTACGCCCCATAGTATTTGTCAACAAAAAAATTAAAAAAATCAAAATTTTTTTCAAGTCTCTGTTTTTACCCTCAAAAACAAAGAAAAGAATGCTTCTGCGTTAATTGTACGTGTTTAGCCAAATGTGGCTTAAATGGCCATCCCCAAGCTCGTCCTTCGACTTCGCTCAGGACTCGCTTGAGGCTGCCACACATTCTTTAATAATTTTATTGGGTGGCAGCCTCAAAGCCGAAGGCTTTGGGG
>JBAQFY010000343.1:0-4558 GCA_049287505.1 Sedimentisphaerales bacterium
TTCGGGAGTCTTGCCGCCACTTACGTGGGGCCGGGTTTTTCAATTGGTTTCGTCGGCAGGGGTTTCAAAAGCGGTTTCCTTTTTCTGGTGATAGGACTGGCATATTCGGTCCAGAACATTTTGGTCGGTCTGCTTGTCGCTCCCCGGCTGAGAGCTTTGAAAAACTGCCATACTTTAGGTGACGCAATAGGTCAAAAGTACAACCGAAACTGCCAGATACTTGCGGGAATTATTTCCGTCGGTTTATGTACAGGATTTTCCGCGGTTATGGCAAGTGCCGGCGGAGTTGTTTTAAGCGATATATTTGGTCTTCCGATATGGTCGTCCGTTGTTATCGTTGTCGGCGTGACAGCATTGTACACAACCTTCGGCGGGCTGCGTGCAAGCGTAATAACCGATGCCTTTCAATTCAGCACGTTCGCCATATTATTGCCTGCTATGCTATTATTTGCACTGGCGTTTCATCTTAATGGGGGTACGGTGAGCTTTGCCAAAGAGGCATCGGAGGCAACAGCCTCAGGACTCGATTCGACATCGCCTATTGAGATAGTTGGTCTTGTGGCGGCTTTCCTGCTTGGGGAAACTCTCATACCCCCCTACGCAAATCGGGCGTTAGCATCCAGAACAACGGGCATCTCAAGAAACGGTTTTATTTTAGCAGGCCTTTTTAGCATAGTATGGTTTATGGTCATGATAGCCCTTGGGATTGCAGCCAGAAGTATCATCCCCGAGGGGACCGGTGAAGACCACGTTCTGTTGAACTTTGTCAAATCAATCATGCCTTCGGGGGGTTATGCGCTCCTGTTGGTAGTATTAGTGTCGGTGGTTATGTCCAGTCTTGATTCACTCCTAAATGCCGGTGCTGTGGCATTCGCCGAAGATGTCGTTAAGCCCTTTGTTAAACTGTCAGACACAACTGCCCTGAACATTGGTCGCAGCGCTACTATCATTATCGCCGCAATTGCAGCCGTTGGCGCAGTTGCCGTCCCAAGTATCATCAGTGGTTTGCTCACCTGCTATGCTATTTGGGCTCCGGCCATTCTCCCTGCGCTTATCATTGGGTTGTGGATTAAGCGCCCGAGGCCTCTGGCCGGAATCCTGTCTATGGGTATCGGGGCGACAATCGCTGTGGTGCTATGGGTAATCTTCAAGTTCGCTTTTGGTTGGTCGATTGAAGTATGCGTACCTCGTGTTATTATACCGGCTCTCGGGGCGGCACTGCTGGCGTATATACTGGGACATTGGCTTGAAAAAGCTTATGAGGAGCGTAAAAGATGGGAGTAGTTATCCTGGCTCTTGTCCTAATTGCAGCCCTATTTGTTATAGTTAGCGGCGTTTGGGTTGCGCTTGCTCTAATAACCGCTATTTCCGGGCAGCGAGCTATGCCTGATACACAATCTCGAACAGATGACCAAAGCAGTGATTGATAAAAAGACAATGATATAATGGTCGTAATCTGTTATTTTCTAAAGGATTATGCGTTTCGTATAATATTCCAAGCAACAAGAAAGGAAAGCTTATGTCAAACTATAGCCGTAGCCGTAGAGATTTTATCAAAGCCTCAGGGAGCATTTTGGGCGCCGGCGCATTAGGCGGTTCGGTGTTTGGGTGCCGTCCCCTCGACCTCGCTCGGGACAAGAAAAAAGAAACCCCTGCTTCTTCCGAATGGGGTGGTTTCAAATACGCTATGTGTAATGAGAGCATGAGCGAGGGTTCCCGCCTTGCGGGGTCCCAATTAAGCTGGGCCGTACAATGTCAAATTGTTGGCAATGCAGGTTATAGAGGGATTGAAATTGCGGCGTTTACCCTGGTTAAAGAAGGCGTGCAGGAGATAACCCCCGCAGAACGTAAACAAATGGTTTCCGTTATGAAAAATAACGGCCTTGAATGCGCGGGACTCCACTGGTTATTAGCACCGCCGCCAAAGGGATTACACTTTACCACACCTGATGCTGCTATCCGCCAAAAGACCATTGCGTACCTTGATGAGCTTATCGATTTTTGCGGTGACCTTGGTGGACCTAATATGATTTTCGGCTCTCCAAAGCAACGTAATACGATGGGGACTTCTGTTGAAGAGGCAAAAAAATATTTTGCCGAAGGTCTTGCCAAAGTTGCTGACCATGCCCGGCAGCGCGGTGTTAAAATACTCATCGAAGCCTTAGGTAAAAGAACAACCGATGTCGTTAATACCTTAGCAGAAGCGTTGGCGTTGGCTAAACAAGTAAATCATCCGGCTGTTCATATTATGTTTGACTTCAATAATACTGTTGATGAAACTGAGCCATTTGATGTCCTGCTGAGAAAGTACTTCAACCATATCTATCACGTTCATGTGCAGGAAATGGGTGGTAAGCACCTTGGCACAGGAAACGCGGTCAATGATTATGTGAAGGCCTTTCAAACGCTCAAGGACTTAAAGTATGATAAGTGGGTATCTCTGGAAGTATTTGACTTTTCTCCCGGCGGGAAAACAATCGCCGAAGAGTCAATTAGAACTCTGAAAAAAATTGAAGACAAATTAGTATAATATCTGTTGCGGAAAACAAAAATCGACGATGTCACCCCTGAGGAAGCAGGGATAAAGTGCGAAAAATCTGGATTCCTGCTCCCCGCTTTCGCGAAGGGACAAGTTCCGCGGGAATGACAAATATGGATACATACGCTTGCAAAAGGCGTACTGTTTTCCACAACAGGAACTAATTAGCCACTCGCCGGGACGTTTTTTCTGATTATATCGAACTGAGCTTGTCCCTGTTCTCATAGACTTTTTGGATGGCGTCGGCGACATCGTCCATATCCTCTTTGGTGCCGAGCAGAGGACCTGAAGCCCAAATCATAACCATCTCCTGACAAACCTTATCGCAGTTGGGACAGAGGTTCTGCTCGCGGTATTTCTGCAGTCTCTTTTTGGAATACATCTTCTGATAAACCTTTGAGCTCAATATGTGCTCTACCCATGGCTCCTTATGTAATCCCTGGGCTATATATGGGCTGAGGCTGATACCTTCGGCAGCAACGGCCTTGAGAAACTTGCTGCGGTCCGCATCGTTAAAGTATTCCTTATGATATGTCATCATGTAGAGATAGAAAGAGCCGTTGGGGGTACCTTCGTATAGCTTCTGGGGAGTGATTCCCGGGAAGTCTTTGAGCCTGTAGGTCAGATGAGCAGCGTTTTCATTACGGTGGACGAAGCGCTCGTGCACGCCGGGCCATTGGCCAAGCAGCACAGCCGCCTCAAACTCATTCATGCGGTACTTCGGCCCGATGACTTCGGTGCGTCCCCGGCGGGATGTGCCGTGGTTATGGACGGTGTAACATTTGTCCATAAGCTCTTCATCGTTTCCTATGATTGCACCGCCTTCTCCACAGGCAATTGTCTTGCTGGACTGGAAGCTGAAACATCCGAGGTCGCCAATGGTTCCTAACCTTTTACCTTTATACTCGGCCAGGTGTGCCTGACAGGAATCTTCAATCACTTTGAGATTATGCTTTTTAGCAATCTCCATAATCCTGTCCAAGTTGCATGCTTGCCCACCAATATCCACGGGCATAATCGCTTTGGTGTTCTCGGTTACTCTTGTCTCTACGTCTTCGGGGTCGAGCTGATAAGATTCGCGGTCCAAATCAGCCAGGACAGGCAGCGCCCTGGCGGCCAAAATGGAAGCGATGGTTCCCGGGTCGGTATAGGGTGAGGTGATGACTTCGTCTCCGGGGCCGATTCCCAGTGCTTCCACACAGGTGTGCAACGCCTGGGTACCGGAGCCGGTGGCCACGCAATACTTCGTCCCTATTAAGCGGGCAAACTCCTTTTCAAGTGTGGGCACAGTACCTGACTTGGATTGTATCCGACACCATATCCTGCTCTTCGTGGTCTTCAATATTGAGTCTATAACGTTTTCGTCCCAGTACGGCCAGCTTGGCCAGCTCTTGTTTTTTCTGACAGGCTCACCGCCAAGTATTGCCAGCTTGCCGGCTTTTTTGGTTATGTTTGCATAGGCAGGAATGGTCCCTGATGCAACCGCAGCGAGCGAGCCTGCCGATGCTGCTGCTATGAATTGCCGCCTTGTTAAATCGTTCCTATCCATTTCAAATCCCTTTCAATTAGCGTTGTCTGGAAAAATGACATTTGGCTGAAGATTCCATTATAATCTCCCGCCCCGTTAGAAGATAGATTTTTTTTCTAACGGGGCGAGCCGTTAGCTGAAAAAGTGTTCGGAATTTGGCTTTGATTGGGTTTGTATTGGGTTTGTTTTTCCTGACTCTCCGCAGCCATTTATTTTCATAATCCTCTGTGTAATAGATGTTTACGCTCATTTTGGCCTTTGAAGAAATTGGGTTTGATTGGGTTTGATTGGGTTTGAATTGGGTTTGTTTTCACCAAGTGTCCAATTGGCAATATTTTCATAATCCTTTGTATTATATGATTTTACGTTCATTTGCAATCCGCCTACGGCGGACAAGATTGGGTTTGTTTTGCATAAAAAGTAGCTGATTTGTAGAGGCTTCTCGACAGATGTAGTGCCTTATAGGCACGTAAATAACTGCTGCCTTATAG
>JBAQFY010000344.1:0-13441 GCA_049287505.1 Sedimentisphaerales bacterium
TCGAGATTTTGGGTCGTTTGTCGAGTCAAGAGGCCGGTCGTTGCATATTCTCTGGGCAAATTGAGGACTGCTGGTAGCGGGTTGGTTCTGGGCTATTTCCTCTGCTCGGTCCTATTTATTCTTTAGCTCCGTGCTTGCGCAATAGTTCGACTATTTCGGTATGTCCCTTTTCCTTCGCCAATAACAAAGCAGTATCACCCTTATTCCCTTTGGCGTTCACGTCTGCGCCTTTGGCGATGAGTAGTTCCGTCACATCCTTGTGGCCATTCTCAACTGCATAGTGCAAGGCCGTATACGTATCAGAACTCCTTGCGCCGATATCGATATCGGCACCGTTGGCGATGAGCATATCGGCAATATCTTTAAGGCCAGTCCTTGCCGCATAGTGCAGAGGTGTTTCGCCTGATTCGTTCTTGGCATTTACCTCGGCGCCATTGGCAATGAGCAGTTCTATCATATCTTTATGACCGTTTTCTACTGCATAATGCAAGGGGGTATCTGGCCCTGCGTCTACCCGAGCGCCTTTAGCGATCAATAGCTCAGCTATCTCGATATGACCTTGCCCGGAAGCGTAATGCAATGCACATCCAAAGAGGTGATCCCGCGCATTCACATTGGCTCCTCGAGCGATCATTGCTCTAACTGCATCAGGATCTCCTTCCATTGCAACTTCACACAGTGACCTGGGTGGTTCTAAAGAGTCGGTCAAAGTGTATATCAAACTGTTATCCATTGCCAGCCTCCGGTGACGGTAAGGGGCATCAAATATGGATCTGCTCGGCCAGACTATTGGTACTGCGGTCGAGCTTGCCTTCAAGGCAACATGGAGATGTAGTAATGCTAAGGGCTCAATCGCATCGAACTTGGTATAGATGTGTCTATCGCTTGGCATGAAGAATCCTTTGTGAAATCTGTGAGCCAACAAATTGTCTCCAATACTTTGAGCAATCTGAAGAAATGCCTGATTCCCTGTCTTCTTGTACAATTCAAGGAATCCTAGCAAAGTAAACGGCTGCCAACAATCCGTAGCCGTTTTGAGTTGATGATGACTCTCTGGGGTGATACCGATATCTCCAAGGTCGTGGCCAGAAGCTATGTTACGCGTCATACGCCACATGAACTGATCGCATGTGATTCGATATGTCAATGCGTAGGCCCAGAAATCCATAGAAACAGCGGGGATAGCTTTAAATTCTAGGCCACGCCAACCAAAAGCACCATCTTTCTTACATACATACCCCTCAAGACTTGTGCCGTCGTTAAACATTGGAATCCATGCATTGTTTTGCTGACGGTAGGCTACTTTTCCTAAAGCCGTAAGTTCCTCAAGCCCCCATTTTATAAAATCTCCTCCGTCGTTCCCTAGAATATCACCAAGTATCATAGAGGATACCCAAGGGCCTGTCGTTATACTGTACTCTATGCCAGGAGTTATAATAAGATAGCCCAGGATTGACTCCTTTATATCAGGGTCCCCCAATCCTGGCACAGGAGGAACCAGTAACAGCCTATACTGGGGGATAAGACGTCCCTCGAAATCTTCGCCAAATTGATATTGCGCCTCATCAGGTTCTTTGCGGGTGTACCGGTGTCCGCTGATGCCCGCACGCGGATCTCTTGTTTCAACGTACCTATAAGCAAGCCGTTTAGCCCAGTTTAATGGCTCCCTGTCACCGGATAGCTTTGTTAGAAGTCCTGCTGCACAAAATAGATCGCTTCCTGTAGTGAGCATGGACCTGCCTCTGCCTTGGAAGAATACAGGACCTCCTGTGTATTTCTGAATCCACGGTTTTTCGATACGGTAATTAAAACGCCCGATCCGGTCCATTTCCAAGTTTGACCAGTCCAGGATATGAGTAGACCAAAACGCTTCGATAAATTGTCTTGTAGCTTCCGCATCTACATCCCACATAAGCTCATAATAAGGGTGCTGTGATTTAAGTACATGTATGCTATCTATGCTATAGATACTGTCTTTCTGAGCATCGTATGCAACTTTTATACCCCAATACAGCAACCCATTCGGACTACGCAGGTTCTCAAACGCATACTTAATCGCGTCCATTGCTGCCTGCTTGTACTTGGGGTCGCCGGTTATCTTGGTAAGGCCGTCCAGCGTACGGAACAGATTTTGCTGAGAAGCCAAGTTAGAAAGAATCCACTTAGTGCCATCGGGGTCTATCCACTTCACCGGCTCGTGGGTATGGATGTTTAAGCCATCAACAAATAAAGGTGTGTGCTTAGGGCCGTAAGTGTCTCTGCCGTATTTAAGCACGTTATCGGCAAACTCACGGACAGTATCTAAATACTTGCTGTCCTCGTTCGCATGTAAATTCTCTGCGGAAAGGACTACCAGACATATAAGCAACAAAACGACCTCAAGAATATGATGTATTTTACATTTAGTTTCCATATCGCCTACTGCCTCACATTGAACCCCGCCTATCGGATGGGCAGAGTGAACGATAATTTGGTAACCCCGCACCAAAACGTACTTTGATGTCCGGTGTTTTCACTTTTTTAAAAACATGCTTTTCTCACGGCCGTTTTGGTGCGGGGTAAGTTCAGCAGAAGCTGTCGTTGTGTATTATAATATCTGGCAGGAATTTTTGCAATTGATTCAAAATTGAGCTTCATAGCTCTCGTACATCCTCCACCCTGATATGCCTGTTAGTCCTAAGGACTGCAACTACCAGAGAAAAGGCGGGTGGTGCCTGCCCTGCATCTTTTCACTAATAGTCTTTAAAGGTTCTCATCCATTGAGGCCAGTCTTCCGTTCTGACGCCGCCGGCTGTAGTCCAGGGACCCTGAGTATCAAAGTTGCGGTGCCAATTGAACGTCCAAAGCTCCTTCAGGCTGACCCTCCTCACATTAAGGTCCAGAAAAACAGCATTTATGGCGCCTTTGTGCCTGTTGATGCACACTAAGTGCATTTCGTTTGGCAGCACAACAATACCATCGAACTCAGGCGGGCCTTGTGTGTGACTTGGCCAGGTATCTATAAATACACAGTCAAAAAACATCGGTATGTTGTTTGCCTTTTTTTGCTCTCGAGTTCTCCAATAATTGTCGTCAGGTCGATCACCGAGCCATTCATCCAGGCCATAACTGCCGTAATCGTCACCTGGTTTGCTCTCAAAGTCTGTCCAGCCCCCTCCTTCCGGTCTCCACCGCCAGGCTCCGAAGGGGACCTTGCCTCCCTCGGTATAGGGTTTTTTTGCCGACGGACACAAGGTCAATGCCCCCCGGTCTTTGTAATACGGTCGCAATTTATCAGGCCAATCTCCGGAGGCTTCGGCACCGCTCGGAAACTTTCCCCCGGAGTCCTCGAGATACATATGCCAACAGTAGGACCATTGTTTGATGTTGGACATACAGGCAACAGACTGTGCCTGTTTCTTTACCCGCTGCAGCGAGGGCATCAATATCGCCAATAACAGTGCGATAATGGCAATGACCACCAAAAGTTCTATTAGTGTAAAGCCGTATCGTTTGCACATATCAGTTCCCCTTCTCTTTCAAAAAGTTTCTTCCAACCACCAATTCTCAACGGACATGATGAGTCTCTTGCTGGTATGCTTGTCTGTCATAATTATAACACATACGCTCAGGGTAAAGCAAGCAGATGACGGAAAAATTTCTGAACTAATCCGCCAATGGCGGACTCCAGACCGGTCCGGTTACATTCTTTAATGCTTATGAAAAACAAACGGGGCCTATATTAATTAGGTATAGGCCCCGAATTGATACAAATGTGCTATATTAACGACGCAATCCTAATTGCCAATTAAATCGCGCGGCTTATGGCGCTGGTTCTGGCGGCGGAGGATACAGACGAATATCGTCAAAGTACATCGTACCCGAACCACCAGCGACCGGATTTTTCTTATTGCCTAATCCGAGGGCAATAGTATTGACATTAGCCAAGTTCACGCCCTGGTCTGCAAATGCCTGCAACGGGATGAGCCACTCCGTCCAGGTATCGATCGTTACGGCACCCGGATCGTCGTGGACCACAACCGCAGGCGCGCCGCCAGCGTTGGAGACCGCCACATATAGCGGCTCAGCCGCATTGCTGAGGATGCCGATGTCCTGGTTCGCCCACTGCGTGCCAACCGTTCCGGTCGTCGTGACGTTCGAGAAGACAGCCCCGCACGTCCGGGCCGCGTCGTGGCTGGTTACTGCCAAGCCGATATAGATGTTCGAGCCCATCTGGATATTCTCCGGCGTGCCCTGCATCTGCCATGAGAGCCCATCGGCTGAACGGTAGGCTGAAAAGTTGCTGCTGATACCGCGCTCGATCTTCACCCAGTACGGTGCAGAGATCCCGCCGGTTGTCGTGTCGGTACTGCCGCTGTCTGTCGCGGTGCGTCGCTGGAAGGAAACACCCTGGCCGGGTGTCACGACCATCGTCGCATGCTTTGAGCCTGGATCAAGCGTCTCACGAATCATCACACCGGCCTTGGCCCAGTTATTCGTATCGCCGACACTCTGGACCCTCGCGACAATCGAGCCGGCCCCGGTGAGCGTCTTGTAAGCATAGTGGAACTCATCGGCGTTGTTCCAAATATCGGCGCCCGAACCGGTCATCGTATAGGTGCCCGCCGGGCCTTCTGTGAAGCTGCCGACAGAGGCGGGTAGGCCCCTGAACCACAGCGACAATTCCACAACGCCTTCCTCGGTCCAGTCACTCGTGTCACTCAACGTCAAAGTCGCCTCAGAGTAACCAACACTATTGTCATAGTAAAGCGGCATCGACTGGTTGCCGCTGTGAACGATAGTTTCCTCACAATAAGAACTGGTGGTTTCGTCGCCAACCATAGAGCCGGTCCCGTTACCGGCATAGGCCGGTTCAGTACCATGCGCGGCATAGCCAAGCCCATCTTTCCATGCCCACCATATCTCATTGTTGCCAATGTCGTAGTCCTCAAAATCGTCCACAATAAGGAAGTCGGCTGTCGTAAAGCTCCAGAGGATTCCTGTCCACGGACTGTCGGGATTGACGTTATTGACCTCGTCAATACGCCAATAGTAGGTGGCATCCCACTCGAGCTTTCCGGGGTCATAGCTCTCGGAGCCAAGGTCCCTGGTGCCTTTATATTCTGGTGAACTTGTATCGGCATTTTTCACGGCATTTTCATCATCGCCGAAATAGACCTGATGCGAAGCGGGATAGGCTCCGGGATTCCAACTCAAAATCGGTGTCTGCTTCACATCCACAGCGCCGTTAGGCGGATTCGGGCTCCCGACGGCGCCTTGAGTCGTGAAGCTCCAGACGTCACCTTTATACGTGGCGATGGCATCAAACTCATCGACACGCCAGTAGTAAGTCTTAGCTAATTTAAGTGGGCCGGGCTTATATGTCGCAGTTCCCTGAGGAAGTCCGCCAGCGGCGTTGTTCACATCGTCAAAATTGTCGCCGAAATACACGTAGTGCAATTTTGCACCGAAACCTGCCGTCCAGATAAGTTTCACATCCAGGGCTACAAGCTCGGCACTATCAGCCGGATTGGGTGCATAGGCGGTCTTGGGGGGAATCATGAAACTCCAGACAGGACCTTTCCACGGACTATTCGGCTCGGCGTCATTGACCTCATCAATCCGCCAGTAATATGTCGTGCCTGGAACAAGGCCATCTTGATAGGCAAATCCTGGAAAGCCAGCTACGAAAAACGTTGCGGGCTGGTTGCCCTGGAATGTGCTTTCGGCACCTGCGTTCACATCGTCAAAATTACCGCTGAAGTACACATCGTGCGAGACCGCAAAATCCCCCGCCCGCCAGCTAAGGTTCACCCAGGTGTCCTCATGCAGTGCCCCATCGGCCGGGTTAGGGCCGGAGGCAAACGGATACTCGGCTCCAGCACCTGCCATAACACCAAGAATCTCTGTGTCCGTCAGCGCCCGGCTGTAAATACGCACCTCGTCAAGAAGACCGTGCAGGAAACGCCCGGTGGCTCCTGAGTTTTCACCGATGTAAAGATCGGAGGAAGTAAGGTTTATCCTTCCCGTACCCGGACTGGCTGTATCTAAAACGCCGTCAATGTAAATCCTTCCCTCGGTCCCATCGTACACTCCGGCCCAGTGGTGCCATTGACCGTCCGTTATGACAACGGTCGCATCAAACCAGCCGTTTCCACCGCCGACTGAAGAACCCGAAGCACCCATATGGGTGGCATTTCCAGTGGTAGCTGAGCGGCTGGCTCGATAAGCGCTGTCGCTCTTGGCCAGGAAGGCCTCCCAGTCGTTGCTGAACGCCTCGACCTGAAACCAGAATGTTATCGTAATCTCATCCTGGATCTGGAGCGACGGACCGTTCCCACAGTTGAGGTAGTCGTTACCGTTGAACTCCAATGCACCGCCAAGCTTCCCAGGGACCCACTTTGGGTCGCCAACGAAGGTACCATCGTTGCCGTTGCCACTTGAATCATAGGCGGTGGTACCGGATGTCTCATCAAACTTCCAGTAGGCGGCAAGGTCCGGGTCAGCAGCTTTCGCCACGCTCGTTAGGGCCAGGCCCAGCACCAGAACAAAAGAAATTAGATAAATCAATTTTCTACACATAATAATCCTCCTTCAAAAATAGTTAGAATGATTATGAATTATGCTCTGGCCACACACCAAAACACAAATTGTCTTCACCCCGCTCCTTTGTCCACTTTGAGGGGCGGGGTTCATCCCATCCCGTCTTTGCCGCAAGGCATCCACCGCAAGGCGTCCCTTTCGGGACTGCGGACGACGGCGGGGTTCAAAAAAAGTTAAAAATCAAAACGAACGATTACAAATTTCACACTTATTATGGTACTGCAGACAGTCCATCATTAAGCCAGCTATCCATCATGATAAGAAGGCCTTCGATGTCAACCCCGTTAGAGGCTTTTTCCGTTGGCTCTCTAACGGGGTCAACCTTGCGGTCGGCATTTATATCACCGCGCAAATCCACCCTCTCGCGACGCCCGTTGCGACGCAACGCGGCTAATGTCCGCGAGATGGCGGGCTACTCAACATTATAGTGACCAGGCGGACACAGGCTAATCTGGTCAATATATACAAAGTCCTTGTCTTTATCCTCCTGACCGGAATTTGTCCCGTCGCCAAAGCCAATAGTACACTTCTTGACAGAACTCAAGTCTATGCCGCCGCTACTGAACTGCTCAAGGGCAATAATCCACCGGCGCCATGAATCAGACTGACACGCATAAGTGTATGGGTGCTCAACCTTGAAGCTTTGGCCGGCAGCATCCTCCAGCTTCAAATACATCAGATGCTCCATATTTTCGTGCTCACCTATGAACGACAGCGACAACGCTTCGACACCCTGAGCGGTCCAGTCCTGTGGACTGCTAAATGTCCGTGTGGCCTCAGTAAGATAAGGCTCATACTGATTTTGGAATTCAAACCGCATAGAGTTGTTGCCCTGGGCGTCTGTCGCGAGAAAGACATAATCGAAGTCGGGGATGTTTTCAATCCATTCAGCCCTTATACCCGCATGGTCTGCATAGGACTCAAAATCTTCCACGCTCAAACACTGTTCTGTCGTAAAGGTCCAGGTGTGTCCTGTGACGGTACCTGAAGGCCCGACTTGATCGACACGCCATTCATAAGTCTGGCCTAATTCAAGTGTCCCCGGGTCAAAGGTCGTACCTGCGGGTGCCGGCTCAACCTTCTCCATAGCACCCTTTTTGCCGAACCACAAATCGCGTGAAGTCGCAAAAGCCGCCTCTACCCAGCTCAGGTCGGTATCTACATACACATCCGCTGCACCTTCAACAGGACTTGGATTAACCGCCGCCGGTCCGTCTGAAATAGAGAAAACATCA
Source organism: Sedimentisphaerales bacterium (assembly GCA_049287505.1). Taxonomy (GTDB): domain Bacteria; phylum Planctomycetota; class Phycisphaerae; order Sedimentisphaerales; family Anaerobacaceae; genus NIOZ-UU13. The sequence continues at coordinate 7,818 of JBAQFY010000344.1, forward strand.
TCAAAGGTGCAATGATAGCCGGCCGGCTGCTCATTTTCATTCTGCGCAAAGATTCCGCTTACACCGCTCGCAAAGGGCTCATCATTAACACCCTCATCTTCCCATGGGTCGTTCTTGTTAGTGTCCACCATTGTCGCAGTCTTTGCGACGAGCGGTCCGCCTTTATACTCATAGAGACTGCCGGTGACGTACACGGGCCCCGAGCCGACAACGTCCAGCTCAGCATAGTAGCTCCTGGCATGGCCGAGGCCTGGTACAGGAATGTCCAAATTTAGCTCTTCTTCGTTCCTCATGATGTTGCCCATATTGACGACCTTCTCGATGTCAATTCCTAAGTTTGCCGGACCGTCTTCCCAGTCTATATGCATGACATAAGTTTGGGTTGCAAACATGCCAGGAGCAACACCGGTTAGCGACCCATCCGGGTCAATGACGTAGGTCGCTCTTGCTATTAAGCCGTGATAACGCCGGGAGGCATCGCCAGTAACATTGACCACTGCCCCGACCCGGACGTCTGTGAAGATTTCATCGTTGCCGAACGCGGCGCCAAATGCAGAGCCATAGACTTCAACCGAACTGGTCTCATCCAGGCTGAGGTATTTATTGCCGTCCGGATCGACCTCAATGGTGTTTGTGAACGTTTTGGTCATGTCCGGAAAACAATGGAACTGCCAGGTTGCCAGGTCAAGCTCATCGCCATCGAAGGTTTCAATCCAGTTGGCCTGCATTGTGCCGCTCGCTGCCACGAGCAATCCTACTACCGCACAAATTACTACCTTTTCTACTTTAGACATAATAATCCTCCTTCAAAAAATTTAAAATCAAAACAAACGATAATAATGTTAGACTCACTACATTCTACATTGGCCAAGATATGTTTTACGACTTGACACCATCTCCTTCCTTCCCGTCGTGGCTCGGCCACGCCGAGACAGGCAAAAGGCCGATACGAATTGTTAATTGAGATGCAAGAATCTCCACTTGCGAAGCACCTGTACTCGCGTTACCGCAGGTGCGAGCACAAAGAAAAGTTATCACTTTAAACTCTGTGCCTCTCTCAACAATTTTTCAGCTGTTTTACCAAAAGAGCTATAGAAATTCTACAGGTCTCAAAGCCAAAATCCATAGAACTCATCCGTTCTATTTATAACATATTACCCACCTTCCTGTCAAGAATTATCGCAAGAATTAACCTCTTGCGATTTGTTCGGCTGCCTGGTAATCTACTTGTTACGTGGTTGGTTCCTAAGCCGTTCGAGTGCGACCAAAGACCCCGACCGTGGGACTTTTAAACTATATTCCGATGATTTGGGACGTAGGCCGGTATCGTTATTGAGAGTGGTTAGATATGGCAAGGTTTGTACATTTTGGGCTTTTTGTAATGTTGTTTTCGGAAAGCCTATTCGCCTTCGCCAAAGCTGTAACACCGACAAATGAGTCATCTGCCGAGAAGCCCCAGGCCGTGGACAATCTGCTGGCCGGCAGATTCAACTGGACAATCAGCCCTGCTCTGGTTTGGCCCCTCGAGCGACCAGGCGAGCAGACTTACTCGGTCAAGGACCCGACAATTGTTCGCTACAAAGGGCAATGGCATCTGTTCTGCACAATTCGCGGCAGGGAACGGTCGCACCAAATCGAGTACCTAAGATTCGGTGATTGGCAGAACGTCGGTACCGCCAAACGGTATGTGCTAAAACTCTCGGATGGATATTTTTGCGCACCGCAGGTTTTTTACTTTAGACCTCACAAACACTGGTACCTCATATATCAGGTCATCGACAAAACTCGCAAGCCCGCCCTTCAGCCTGCCTACTCGAAGTCGGCTGACATCGCCGAGCCCAATTCCTGGACCAGCCCAACACTGCTCTTCCCAGCCCAGCCCAAGAACGTAAAGATGTGGATTGACTTCTGGGTGATTTGCGAGCCCCGCCGTGCGCATCTGTTTTTCACATCGCTGGATGGCCGAATGTGGCGCTGCGAGACTAAGCTGGCCGACTTCCCTCACGGCTGGAGCCAACCCGAAGTCGTGCTGCAAGGCGATGTCTTTGAGGCGAGCCATACGTATCACCTCAAAGGACTTAACAAATTCCTGACAATCATCGAGGCCCAGGCATCAGGACGACGATACTACAAAGCTTATGTCGCCGAGACACTCGACGGCCAATGGAGCCCGCTGGCTGCAACGAGAGACAACCCATTTGCCGGCCCGGTCAATACGCGGCATACCGGTGCCCACTGGACCGATTCGTTTAGCCATGGTGAGCTTATACGAGACGGCTTCGACGAGACCCTAACCGTGGACCCTGCTGAAATCAGACTCCTGTTTCAAGGCGTCAACGATAAAAATCAAGCAGGAAAAAAGTACGGCCAGATACCCTGGCGTCTTGGGATGCTGAGCCCAGTCCGAAAATACTGAATCTGTATGTTGGAGTACAAAATATGTCAAATCTATTGAGACCGAAGCAAATTAAGATTGTCTTGCTGGCAATTTTCTTGCCCGCATTTGTCTGTACAGAGAGTGTTTTTGCCGCCGACCAGCCCCCGCCCCCGCGTCTTCCTGTCGGAAGACAGGAGCAGGGGCGAGTTGGGGCGGCGGGGAACTGGCGACAATTTAAGTACGATTGCAGGCACTCAGGCAACGCACCCGACAGAACCGTAACCCTGCCGCTCGGTCTGGTTGGGGCAGTGCCGCTGACCGACTCTATCCTGACTGCACCGGTCGTCGCCGAGGGACGGATTTATGTAATCGACGCCTCGGGTGTTGCTTTTTGTATTGACGGCCAGACTCCGAAAGTAGTATGGCAAACTTCCACTCGCGGCGGCAAAGCAAACTGCAATAATATCTCATCACCGGCCATCATTGGCCGCTATTTGCACTTCGGCACAATGGCAGGGTCCTACTACATACTGGACAGAAGCCACGGTACCGTAGTGAAGGAGATTCGCTGCGGCGAGCCGATTTTCAGCACCCCCGTTGTCAATAACAACCGGGTTTACTTTGCCACGCTCAGCTCGCGCGTCTATGCCCTTGAGCCCGATGGGTCCGTTTGCTGGATGTGGGACTTTGTCAAAGAAATTCCCGGTTTCAACGGAAACCGCTGGAGCGGCGAGCAGTGGGCCAAACATAAGAACGGACGTGTAACCTGGCAGGACCAGTTCTGCTGTTCGGTAGATATTGCGATGTATAGTAAGATGCTCGTTGTGCCGGCTGGCGGTTCAGCCGTCTGCCTCGAGGATGCAGGAAGCCACGCCAGAGTTCGTGGAATGGCCACTGTGCCGTCCTACGCGGGTTCTGAAAAACCCGCCACGTTTGGGATAGCTTTGGGCGAGGACGGCGCCGTCTATCGGCAGTGGCACCGCCGAGACAATACCGGCCGGGTCGAGGTAATTCACCTTGATAAAGATAAAGCAATCACCGAGCACATTGAAGGCACACAGACTGAGATAAACCGCCCCGGCTCATTGAGTTTCTCGTCGGTGAGTGTACGTGGTGATGATGTCTATCGATGCCGGCCCGAAGAAGGTTTTGGCTGCTGCAAACATTCTCCGGGAAAACCCGCTCAAAACCTCGGCGGCTATCCATCCATCACGCCGCCGATTCTCCTCCGGGACAAGGTAGTCTATGGCGGCCTCGACGGAAGCCTTTATGTCGTATCGCTGTCGGAAGGCAATGATGTATGGTCCTTCAAGACAGCCTTCGCAAGAGCAATCTCAGCACCGGCTGCCGTCTGTGATGGTCGAATTTACTTCGGCTGCGAGGACGGGTACCTGTACGTCCTTGGGCCGGGCGGCAAGGCACCCCTGCCCACAAAAGACCTTGAATTATGGAAGATTAGAAGCCCGCTTACGGGCAGGTTAGTCGATTCCAAATATGATTGGTTCACCAATTATGGCAACCTGGCCAGCACAAACTCCAACAGTCAAGGCATTGAGCCGCCTTTCAAAATCAAGTGGATTCGCCGGTATGAGGGCACTTTCAAGCACCTTCCCGTTTGTGGAGGCGGTCGAATGTACACCCACACCGCCGAAGGCCAGATATTCGCTGTGGAGCAGGAAACCGGACGACTCCTGTGGCGGCGCTACTGGCCCGGCGTACATATCTCCTTCACCAGTCCAATTTACCACAACGAGAAATTGCTTGTGCCCCAGGCAGGGATGGAAAAATCAACAATGCGCTGCCTCGATGCGGCCACAGGGAAATTGCTATGGGAAGCACCTTTCAGCGGCTCGCCGAGCTGGAGCCGGCAGCAGCCGCCGATTATCTATAAGAACCTCGCCCCTGCCAGCAACAAGCAGGGGCTGGCCGTTTACGTCTTCGGCACGGGCAAGTACGCACCACAAGGTACAGAAAAAGCTTATGTCCAAAAGGGCGAGCCCATTAAAGACCCAAACGGCGAAGAAGTGATGAGCTGGATTTACGGCCATGACAATCCTTACTACCCTAAAGACCAAAAGCCGCTGGTGCGGGCCTGGGACATCGATAGCGGAAATGAAGTCTGGACAATAGACTTTTCTGAGTTTGGCACCGGCGGCAACGACTCAGGCTTGTGTTTGATGGATGATACGCTGTACTATTCGTGTTTCTTCGGTTACGCGGCTAAAAGAAGAAATGAGCTGGCCGGTGCGAAGGGCCTAACCGCAGCGATTGAACCGGCCACCGGCCGGGTGATATGGTTGACGACAGAGTACTATGTGACCGCAGGCACCACTATCAGTGCTGATAACGGGCGTTTGTACCTGGGCGGTTACAACCCGCCGAACGGCAAGACAACAAACCGCTACGTATGGTGTGTGGATGCTCGAAACGGCTCGCTCATCTGGCAGTCCGAGCCCGTCGGCAAATCGGTCAATGTGGTAACAATAGGCCGAAACTTCGTCTTTGTTCACGGCTCAACAGGCCAACCAAGCTACCTGATTGATAAAAATTCCGGCAAAATCCTCTCAAGCTTCGACATGCAGTATGCCTGTACCCGGTTCACTTTGTCCGAACCTTACCTGCTGGGCGCAAATATGGACATTATCGATGCTACCAACGGCAATAAAGTAGTGTCTTCCGGCCCCTGCGTGGATGCTCGAGAATGTGTCGGGGCCGTTGTCTCTAATGGCCGAATCTTCTACACGTCTCAGGCGAATGGCCTGCAGCTATCCCAGGTGTGCGGTCCGGAAGCTACATCGTTCAGCCCGGTATGGCAGACGGCAAGCCCTTAAAAAGACCACAAAAAAGAGAAGTGAGCTAAAGTCAATATAGTTATCAAGTTATCGGGAAATCTGATGGTGGTTATCAGGTTACCAGGATATCAGGTTTACTTAGTTTTTTTCCTGGTATCCGGATTTTCTGATATCCACCGTAAGGTGTCCTGTGGACTGCACTCTGATTTCCTGATTTGCTGATATCCATATTTTAGGCACTTTAGACACTTTCCTGTAAGAGACCAAGCAAACCCCGTTAGAGACTTTTTCCTTCTGGTCTCTAACGGGGCAAACTTCCTTCCAAGTTGCATACTACAATTCCATAAGGTATTTTTAATGAGAAAATCACATCCTAAATGTCCAAGATAGAGTTACTTTTGGCCAAAATTCTTGTTACCGGATGCAGAGTTAGTGCCTTTTATAAGTAGAAGAAG
>JBAQFY010000345.1:0-2685 GCA_049287505.1 Sedimentisphaerales bacterium
AGCAATACCTGTCTTAGTAGGGGCGGTTCGCGAACCATCTCTACGCGATGGTAACAGGCATTATTCCTCTTCTGGCTTTATGCGACAGGATGTATGAAATATATGAGATTCAAGCACAGAAAATCTCTGCGGAAAGACCTGTCCGCTCGACAGCGCCAAGCCGTGCTGCGCAGGAGAGGTTCCGCCGGATTGCACCAAACCGTGCTGTGTCGGAGAGGCTGCGCCGGATTGTTGCCCAATGTCCGGTCCGTCTGCGGCTGCCAACGCCGCTTGTTGCCCGAAAACAAGCACCGCAACCGAATAGAGACTTATTATTGAACACGATACCAGGTTATCCATAAATATAGAAATTGTTGCCCCCGATGGGGCAAACGGTTTATCTTATTGGAAAGGCGGGTTTTTTGTAGCTGGCCTTTTTTATGCGATTTTTTTGCAAAATTTCGGGAAAGTTAGACTAAAATGGACAGGTTATTCATTGTAACAGTGTGAAACGGCCGTTTCGTTGATTGGACAAGTGGACTTGATGGTCGAAGACAAGATACTTGTTTGGAAATTTAATCGCGGAAGCAAAGATGCTCTGCGGCGGATCTATGAAAAGTACAAAGATGACCTGCTGGGATTGGCTATCACACTGTTAAGAGATAGAAGCCTCGCTGAAGACGTTGTGCACGATGTATTTGTGTCGTTTGCCGGAGCTGTGGGGACTTTCCATCTCAGCGGGAGCCTGAAAGGCTATCTTTCAACCTGCGTTGCCAACTGTGCCCGCGACAGGAACCGTTTGAGGTCGGGCCGGGATACAGGGCTGGATGTTGTGGAAATGGCCGGTTCCAATTCGATTGGGCCGATGGAAAATGCAATCGGCCGCGAGGAATCCAGCCGGTTAAATGATTTACTTGCCCGGCTTCCATACGAGCAGCGTGAGGTTATTGTGCTGCACCTGCATCACGAGATGCGATTTCGGGAAATAGCCAAAGCCCTCGGTATTTCGACCAATACAATCCAGAGCCGATACCGATATGGTTTGGACAAGCTTCGTTCAATCTTGAATAGTGCGGTGACCAAATGAGACCCAAAAAGAATATAGAAAAATTCGTAAGAGTTCGAAAACCGTATGTAACGACCAGCCGCGAAATGGATAAGCGCACTCTAAATGACTCGTTCGCAGCTATGGAGCAAACTATCCGGGTTAAATCGGCAGACCATAAGCCGAGCACGCCCAGGATAATTACCTTAAGCAGAATGATGAAACTTACCGCCGCAGTGGCGGTGATAATTATGGCCATCAGCTTTTTTATTGCTCACCAGGGCCCAGGTGAGCAAGCGGATACTACAGTTTCACAAGTCATAAAATCTCCAGCCGAAATGTTAACAGCCACGTCGTTAATAATAGCTTTTCGTCGTGGAGGAATAGAAGCGATAGAAAAACAATGCGATAAGGCTTTAGAGATGCAGAAACCACCGCTGGATAAATTAGACATCAAAGAATTATTTACTGAAATTGAAATTGATCTGGAAAGGACGGAATTATGAATAAGATTCATTCAATAAAATCGCAAGTCACTTTGTTTCTGTTGATTGCATTTGTTACTAATACCATCGTTTCTGCATATCCACCGGACAATGCAGCAATACTCTACTACAAGGCATTTATGCTTCTGCAGGAACCCCATAATGTTCCTACTGAAGTTATGGCAGACTTCATGGACGGCAAGATAAAATCCAATGAACATATCAGAGAACATCTTAAGTATAATCAATCTGCCTTAGAATTTCTGGAGGAGGCATCAAAAATCGAAAAATGTGAGTGGGCGCTAGATCATTCAAAAGGGTTCGATCTGCCAATGCCGGAACTTTCAAAAGCGAGGAAGGCAACTTTTTTACTTGTAACAGACGCACAGAAACTGACAGAAGATGGAAATATTAAAGAGGCATTTAGTCGTTGTTTGACGGCCCATAGAATGGCCAACCATATAAGCAGCAGCGATTTGTTAATATCAAATCTTGTAGGTGTTGCCATTCATGCAAAATCAGATAAGACAATCAAGAATATTCTCTCAAGGACATCAAGTAACGCTGAATTGTTAATTTGGCTTAAAGATGAGATTGTTACTATTTCACAAAAGCAACTTTCGCTCAAAACCATACTGAAAGCCGAATCTGAAATAGTTGTTCGTGAAATGCGTAAGGAAAAAATTGCTGATATGCTTAATTTAGTTCCTGACGATGAAATATGGAAAAAGTTGCCGGTTGATTCGGTCGAAAAAATAAAACAAGGCGATGAAGCATTTTTTAAGTCAGGCAGAACATACTATACAAATTTTATTAAAGATGTTCAGGAAATCCTAAATATGCCCTATCCTGAGGCATATAGAAAATTAGAGGAACTTACTCAAAAGGCGATTAAGGACACATCCACAAATCCCGGAGCTGTTTTTGTTGTAATCTTTGCACCAACGCTGCCAAGAATACTAACTTTGGAGATCAGATACAAAACATCCGTTAATGCTCTGAAATCTGCCCTTGACATTTATGCACACAAGGCCAAAACCGGTCAATTGCCTGAGGAGCTCCCGGCTGGTCTGCCGAAAGACTTATTCAGCGGAAAGGATTTCAAGTACGAGAAAACGAAAGATGGTTTTGTTCTTAGCTGCCAGGGCAAAGATATGGACAAAGACGAAATTCATC
>JBAQFY010000346.1:0-4789 GCA_049287505.1 Sedimentisphaerales bacterium
GTAAAGCTCCAGACATTTCCTTTCCACGGACTGTCGGCATTTGCGTTATTGACCTCATCAATCCGCCAATAGTAGATGGCATCCCACAGAAGTTTTCCGGATTCATAGCTCTCATCCCCTTTGGGACTGGTGCCTTTGTACTCTGGTGAACCTGTATCGGCGTTTTTCACGGCATCTTTATCAGCGCCGAAATAGACCTGATGCGAAGCAGCATAGACACTTGGTGTCCAGGTAAGAATCGGTGTATGCTTTACATCCACAGCGCCATTGGATGGGTCAGGGTTCCCTACTGCACCCTGAGAAGTAAAGCTCCAGACATTGCCTTTATACGTGTTGATGGCATCAAACTCATCGACCCGCCAGTAGTAAGTCTTGGCCAATTTAAGCGGGCCGGGAGGAGTATAGGTTGCAGCTCCCTGAGGAAGTCCTCCGGTGGCATTGTTCACATCATCAAAATTGTCGCCGAAATAGACGGTGTGCAACTTTGCACGGAAACCTGCCGTCCAGCCGAGCTTCACATCCAGGGCTACCGACTCGGCACCATCAGCCGGGTTAGGATTGTATGCGGTCTTAGGGGGAACCGAAAAGCTCCAGATATTACCCTTCCAGGGACTATTCGGCTCGGTATCATTGACTTCGTCAATCCGCCAGTAGTAAGTTGTGCCTGGAACAAGACCCTCCGGATAAGCAAATCCTGGAAAGCCGACAACAATAAACGTCCCGGACTGATTGACCTGGAATGTGCCTTCGGCGCCGTCGTTGACATCATCAAAATTATCGCCGAAGTACACATCGTGCGAGACGGCGAAGTCTCCCGGTCGCCAGCTAAGGTTCACCCACGTATCCGGATATAGGGTACCATCAGCCGGATTGGGACCCAGGGCATACGGATATCCTTCACCGCCTTGCATGATAAATTGAATCTCGGCCCCGGTCAGGGCATAGTCGTAAATGCGGACTTCATCGAGACTACCCTCAAAGGTTCTATCAATACCACTGGGACGAGTACTGGTATATCCGATTTCGACCTGGGCATCAACATCCGGACCAATTGAGAATGGTTTAGGGCCCTCTTCATCGACGCCGTTAAGATAAATTACGGCATTGGTTCCGTCAAACGTCAGGGCAAGGTGCACCCATTCGTTTTTGGGCATAATAAAGAAGGCAACCGACCCGGCAGGTTCATACGAAACACCCACTCTGTCGGTATAAGAGGCATCAGTATGTGCCCCCCACAACTCGAACTGGAACATCATAGTATCTGCGCCCCATGCGGCCGACTTGGTGATAAAATGCTGATAAGTCCCCGTTCCATCCCAGAACGCCCAGAGGGCAACAGTGAATTGCCCCGTCCCATTTGTAGGGTCGAATATTCCACAGTCAATTCCCGTGCACTTGTCCGGGTGGAATGCAATTGCGCCGCCGAAACCGGGCGGGCCGATTGCCCATTCCGGGTTTCCATTCAGCGTTCCATCGTGACCATTGCCGGAACTGTCACTGGCAGTGTCACCGGAACCCTCATTAAATCTCCACCAGCCGACGAGGTCTGCCTTAGCTACGCTCGTCAGAACCATGCCGAGCACGAGAACAAAAGAAAATAGATAAATCAATTTCTTACACATAATAATCCTCCTTCAAGTAATAAATATAGGTTGTTAGTTGAAATGCAAAAATGTTCGCTTTGAAGCACGAAGTTCTCGCAACAACTCTGTGCCTTACACACAATTCATAATAACTCCTCCTCTATCAAAAAAGCGACAAATTACGCTCGCTGGGAAACGAAAATACACAGACACCTGCCTGCATAGGCTCAAGTCCCATCAACCTCATTTATACCAGATTATCCACCTTGATTTCAAGAAAAAAGGCTATTTTTTTGAGGGATTTTCTGATTGCCTGAATAATTTCGGCTCGAGTATCGACTGCTGACGATTAAATATTGGCCATTAAGACAAATGCTTCTAAATAAGTTGATATTGGGCAGGAAATCGAAGATCCCTTTTAACAGGGGACAGCTTTTGTTCCTTTTGTAAGAATCCTAAAACTTGACAGAGGCCATTTTGAGTCTAAAATCACTCCCTATGGCTGATTTGCCCTCGAATAAGAAGTCGAAGACCCCTTCTAACAGGGGGAAGAAAAAGAAGAAACACAATCCCATCGTGGATTGGCTTGGCTATCTTATGCTGCGGGTCCTTATAGTTTTTCTTTACCTGTTTAATGTCGAGACCAATCTGAACTTCGCTTGCTTTCTCGGTCGGTTGCTATGGAAACACTATCATCGCGGCCGAAAGCGGGCTTTGGATAATCTTCGCGCAAGTTTTCCGGAAAAAAGTGAGCAATGGATCCGCCAGACAGGCCGACGAAGCTTCGAGCATATTGTAATGCTGGCGATTGATGTATTGTTTACGCCGCGATTAGTAAAAACGTATAACTGGCGTAATTACTCTCGGTACAAGAATGCCGAAAGGGCCAAATGGCTGATGCAGGAAGGCAGAGGGCTGTTGATGGTTGCCGCCCATTACAGTAACTTTGAGATTATAGGTTACATTATGGGGCTGTTTGGCTTTAACATTTACAGTATCGCACGGCCGTTGGACAACAGGTTTATTAATGAATACTTATATGGGGTCCGCAGGCGAGCCGGACAAAGAATAATCGACAAGAAGGGCGCAGCCGAAATTATGGAAAAAATCACCTCAACAGGCGCTACTCTTTGTTTTATTGCCGACCAGGATGCCGGCAGAAAAGGGGTATTTGTCGATTTCTTCGGGCGAAAGGCCAGCACTTATAAGAGTATAGGCTTGCTCGCCATTACCTATGACGTACCGATAGTAGTGGGGTACAGCAGGAGGATTGATAATCGTTTTTACTTTGAGATTGGCGTTAATCGCATTATTTTTCCCGAAGAATGGGCCGAAAAGGATAATCCGTTGGAGTGGGTAACCACGGAATACACTAAAGCAATCGAAGAATTTGTGAGGGAAGACCCAAGCCAGTACTGGTGGCTGCATCGCAGATGGAAACATCGACCGAAGAATGAAAGGGAAGAACCTTCAGAGAAAGGTCTTTAAAAAACACTTGTAAGCCTTTGCAAATAAGATAATTACGTTTTATTGCATAATCTTACTCGAAAAGTGTACATAATCACATTCAAAGTTGGAAATTTTTCTTGAAATAAAGGTGGATAATCTGGTATAAATAATATTAGTGAAGCTTGTGTCTGTGCAGAGTTTGCCCTGAGTATAGTCGAAGGGCTGGGCATCTGCGGCTTTGAGGTCATCCAGCGGGCGCAACTTGTTGGTTTTCTGAATAGAGGAGGAGTTATTATGCAAAGCACAAAGTTTTGATTAAGAACTTTGTGTTTCAAGGCTAAAATTTGTACATTTCGATTAGTAGTTCATATGTTGAAAAGCAACGGGTGTTTTGGTGTGTAGCTGAAGCACGGTTATTTTAACTTTTACGAAGGAGGATTATTATGTGTAGAAAAATGATTTGTCTAATTTCTTTCGTTTTGGTACTGGGTCTGACTTTGACGAGTACAGCCAGTGCTGAACTTGTTGCCTGGTGGAGGTTTGATGAGGGCTCCGGTACCACCGCCATGGATTCAAGTGGTAACGGCAATGATGGCACACTCGAGGGCGGCGCACAGTGGGTGGCAGGTCAGCTTGGTGGCGCACTGGGATTCAATGGTTCTAATGCCCGTGTTGTTGCTCCAAATATTCCGTTCAATAATAGAAGTTTCACTATCGTAATGTGGGTTAATGCGGTCTTGTATACCGGCGAGCAAGTCGTCTTCTCCACGGGGCTGACAGGTTCAAATAACACGGATATGCATCTTAGGATCGGAGGGGTCGGCAGTGGAAATGTGCCCGCTGGTGGCATTCGCATGGGATTCTATAATAATGACCTCGATACGGCTGGCGGGCTCATCCAGGAGAATACGTGGTACCACATCACTTTCTGGTACGATTTTGAGAATCAAAACAGAAGGATATACATAAATGGTGTGCAGGAAGCTGAAGCGTCTGCCACTCCTTATCTCGGGACAACAGGTAATACCGTTATTGGTGCGTGGGGTACTGGTCAGTGGTTCCGGGGTATTATTGACGATGTACAGGTGTACAACCATGCGCTGACGGAGGGCGAGATTCAAGCTGCTATGTTAGGTCTTGAAGGATATCCGTTTGCCTTTGGCCCCACTCCGGCTGATGGCGCCATCCATGCGGATACGTGGGTGAACCTTAGCTGGTCACCGGGGGATTTTGCGGTCTCGCACGATGTATATTTCGGCGATAATTTTGACGACGTGAATGACGGTGCCGCCAATACGTTCCAAGGCAACCAGCTCACAACGTTTCTAGTTGCAGGCTTTCCTGGATTTGCTTATCCGGATGGTCTTGTTCCAGGCACGACATATTATTGGCGAATCGATGAGGTCAATGATGCCGAGCCGAATAGTCCCTGGAAAGGCGATGTCTGGAGCTTTAGTATTCCTCCCAAGACTGCATATAGTGCCAAGCCGGCTGATGGTGCCGAGCTTGTAGCCCCGGATGTGAAGCTCAACTGGACGGCAGGTTTCGGTTCGAAATTACATACCGTATATTTCGGCGACAATTTTGACAATGTGAACAATGCCTCAGGCGGCCTTCCTCAGGGAACTACGACCTATAATCCCGGCCCACTTAAATCAGGCAAGACTTACTACTGGCGTGTCGATGAGTTTGATATTATCGACACATATAAAGGAGACGTCTGGAGCTTTACTACTCAGGGCGCCGTTTTGAGCCTG
>JBAQFY010000347.1:0-4597 GCA_049287505.1 Sedimentisphaerales bacterium
AACTAAAGTGCCTAAAGTGAGCTAAAGTTGGATACTCGATGATGGATGCGAAACAAAGGAGGATAGAAGATAAGCACTATCCGCCTACGTCAAGACTACGGCGGACAAGAATACTAAATGGAGACAAACCTCAAATGACAAAAGACAGCAAACATGGGCCGAAGGCCCGCTGGTATTAAACGTAAGGCCTCCTGTGGACTTACGGAGGACCCCGCCGATAGGCGTCCCTGACGGGACTTACGGGGTTAGCGGTATTTCTTTCATTATTCTATCTTACATCTGCTCTTGTTGACGATGTTCCTGACTACCCATTACAACTCAAAAAGGTACCGGACACATTTCATTCCAGATTTCAAAACAGGTCGTTTATACTCCATATCTCTGAAAAAAACTTTTCCGTGCCATTTAAATAGAGGAACAAACCCTCGTTGATATTTGCATAGCCATTATTTTTCAAACTACTATCCGTGATTTCCCCGTTCCATGAGATGCCTTCCTTAAGAAGACCGTATAATCTTGTGCCAATGTCTGTCAATCCTAGTAAATTCAAGAAGCCTTGTGTTGCCTGACTTATCGTTACGATAATTATCTTCTTTCGCCCAAGCTCAGGTTTCCTAAGACAAAACAAATTTCGTGGCTCCTCAGCATATCCATTGGCCAAGCGCCAAGCAGTTGTTGCAAACAAGTTTATGTGATAATCTCCCAAACCGCTGCCAATGAAGACAACATAATCACTTTCCATAACATCACCGCTAAAACGTTGAATATAACAAGCATAAGGGTTATCGTAGAAACTCTCAAACTTATCCAAGCCACTTGTTATGGAAACATTGTAATGTATACCCTTGGGGCCTCTCCTAAAGTAGCCTACTTGGCCACGAGCAACACCTGATATTCGTATCTTCTGGGCGTTTGAATAGACGTCATTAAATCGTATATTATCCTTATCGCCAGGGACAAATCCGATATGACCGTGTAAAAATGCTATTACGTTGTCATTAAGATAAAATTTTTTAGGATTGAACTCATTTCCATCAGAAAAGCCAGTCTCAAATACTTTATCGACCTCGTGTTTTGTTTCTCCTAACCTCTTAAAACCTTTTACCTTAATATGCTTTATAGCTTCATACAAAAGAGAGTCGTAGTTCAGTGAATAAATGCTTACGGCCTTGAATTTCTCTAATACGGAGGTAAAGAACTGTCTGTTGTCTTCTATGGCCTTCTTTTTTTCGAAGGACTCCCACAAATCCAAAATGGCTTTAATAAGAACTTCGCGGCATAAGTAAGGAACATAATTCCACCCCTTTTTCAACCGAAGCTCTTGCCTTTGTTTATCATCACCTTCCCATATATCAAACAGGATATTATCGACGCTGTTTTTTCTGTCGTACAGATAATTGCAGACCTTATCGAGAAGATACAAAATGTGTTCAAAATTTATCTTACCGATTCCATAATAGTCATCAATTTTTTCTGGAAAAGGCATCAGAACTTGTTCCCGAAATTTTGAAGAAACTTCACGCTCATTTATTTCTTTAAGCTTTTTAATAACTGATAATATGTCATCGAGGGTGACATTGAAGTTGTATTCTGGAAATCTTTTCGAAGGAATATTTTTTTTGAATTCATCATATATAGCGATCCACTTGTCACGCTCAGATATTTGCTCGGTAAGGTATTTCGTACTCAAGCATGTGTCACAATCTGTGATAAACGGTAATGATGCTCCTGCCCCCATCACAAATGTTATTTTCTTCTCCTTGTATGCATCTAACAACATTTCTCTGTCTCGATTCCTACTTAATTGGCATTTCCCACATTGGTCCACCTATAGCGGATAAAAACGCTTAGCTATAAAATCAAGCCTTTCAATGCTAAGATAATATTAAAATCTCTCCGGGAATCTGGGGAAACATTACTTATTTCTTTCTTTCCCTGCCACTCTTTAATATCTCATATCTCGCATAGGATTTTCCAAACAGATGTGTCAAAAGAATTTTTATGCAGTGCACAATCTACAAAGGACAGCATCCGTGAGGTTTATATTAGCACAGGTGAGTCTGTTTGTCATGGATTATTTTGGAAATCCTAAGCACTAAATCCTAAATCCGAAATAATATCGAATTTTAGAAATCTCAATTTTCAAAACAAAAAGCGATGAGTAATACCAATTATAGTTAAAAATTGCCGAAAAAATTGTACACTATACTTACTGGAAGGGACTGGATTCCTGCTCCCCGCTTCCGCGAGGACAAGCTTCGCAGGAATGACAAGATCAGGTAATCGGCAATCAATAAATAGAATTGATATAAGCATATCAGGGCAACCACATGGGGTTGCCCCCTACGTGCGCCACAATCTTCAAATCATACAAGTCTTTCCAACCCAGATTGGTGCTTTCTATTAACGCAATCTTTATGGCTGCGGAGGTAATTCCAAGGGCGGAAATGTCATATCCCGGGCCTTGTTTACCCAGGTGGGGTCTCCATATACTCCTGCATTGCTGTAATCGAACGGCTTAAACCCGGTCTTTAGGGCAGGACTGTTCGGCTTTAGACGAAAGTCCAGATTTTCAGCATCGACGAACATCGGGTTCGCTATAATCGAGCCTGCATCTTGTCCTTTCTGCTGCCACTCTGCAAATGTCATGCCGGCGGGTCTCACTTCCTGGCCTGAAGCGTTCCAATAACAATTATTTTGCATTTCGACTTTGACCTTCGTCCAGGGACCGGACAGCAGTGGGCCTGTATTCCAATAGACGATGTTATTTTCGAAGGTAAAAGACAAATGCTCCTCCACCCGCGTGGCCTGGATTTGGTGCAGCTCACTGAAAGCTAATATATTGTTGCGAATCACATTTTCCCTGCCGTAGTGCTGATGGAAACTCCCGGTCTTGGTATTATAGACTAAGTTGTTTTCCATAACGATTCCCGTGCTGCCTTCATCCGTATAAAGTCCCCAGCCGCCATATGAATACGAATAGATATCGTGAAAAATATTATTGCTGACGACAGTCCCTTCCGAGGGCCCGAGCGTATAAATACCGCCCATATCACTCAGCACCCCCCAGCCGATATGGTGCACATGATTGAAACTGATGTTATTACGTTTGGCTAAGCTTTCAGCGTACCCCCAGCGCCAGCCGACCGAAAGACCGGTATAGAAAAGGTCGCCGATGTCGTTGTGCGTAACAGTATTGTCGCCGCTTTGCCCAACCCACACGCCCACCGCAGAGGTATATATCCTGCCGCCTGTGTGGATAATATTATTGTCAACCGTAATATGACTCGTGCGGGATGGTTGGTCAGGACGAATCCTTCCCTCTCCGATTCGTACGCCGCCGGCCCCTAAGTCATAAAGGTAGCAGCGCTCAAGCCTACAATCACGGCAGCCTTGCCGAAACCACACCCCGTACGTCGCAACGTGGCTTATTTCACAATCCTCCACCGCTATATTACGCGCCCCGTCAGCCATTATGGCAGCTTCTGTAACGTATGCAGCTTGATACGGCGCGTATCCACTTGCCGGCAGCAACAACTGGTTGTGGTGAAAAGTCAGACCTTTCAATTTGATATGTTCAACAAACTGTTCCGCTTTGGGCTTTCCTTCGAAGATAACGAATTTCTCAATCACCGGTGCCACAACATCAGCCTTAGTCATATCTTCGCCCGGCAACGGCTTGTAGTACAGGTTGCCGTTGCGGGCAAGAAACCATTCGCCGGGTGCATCAAGAGCGGCCTTGAAATTCTCAAGGTGAAAACGCGTATTCTTCGGCCAGCCGGAGTAACTCTTGAGCTTCTCCCCCTCGGTAATAATTGTATTGGCTGCCGTGTCAATCTCCGTCAAAAACCGGCGGGTGATACACCACTTATGATAGGCCACTAAAGTAACATCGCGAAGCTCCTGGCTGTCAAGATTTCGCAGAGGCACAAGAGTATCCGGACTTACCTGTGTAGCTCGTCGATATTTGCCCTGACTTCCATCGACCGGAACTTCAGAAGTATCACCCATATAGTGATAGAACTTATTCGGCGTGCGGGCACGAACTGCCCGACGACCGGCCACGAACAATTGTTCGAAATACCACTCACCATTCGCAACTTCCAGTATATGAGTCTGCCAGATGCCGTTTTCACCGCGCTTGAAACCTGTAATTACACGCCCGCCGGTAAAAATAGGCCTGGCGCCATCAGCCGATTCGTAGCTAATCGGACATTCACTCGTTCCACTGTCTTCGGAAGTCAATATAAAAGGCTCACTCAGTACGTACGTTCCATCCTGAACGATTACCCGCACCGGCCCTGTGATTGTTCCCATTGATTTCAAAATTCGAATTTCATCCCGCGCACCCCTCAGAGAAGCCACCGGTCCGTCGGTGCGTTCTCTGTTCGGCCTCGCCGTCCGCCCCGACCACCGGTCATTACCCTCGGTGGAAACATATAAAGTAAGAGCCTCGGCACATTGAACCAGAAATACCGAAAGCAACACTCCGAACAAAAAAGGCCTCAATCTTGAATTCAGCTCTCTCATGTTATTTCTCCTCGTTGTTAACGACCGCAATAAAAGTAAAGAATATCCGCGCGCAGTCATCTATTTG
>JBAQFY010000348.1:0-20843 GCA_049287505.1 Sedimentisphaerales bacterium
GACCTTAGCAATTGTCATCTGGAAGGTGCGCACCTGCGTCATGCGCATCTGGAAGGCAGCTATCTGTATCATGCTCATCTGGAAGGTGCGTACTTATATGAAACCTATATGGAAGGCGCAGACCTTAGCAACTGCCATCTGGAAAACGCTGCGCTTGTGCAGTGCCATCTGGAGGATGCGAGCCTCAGCAGCGCCTATTTGTCGGGTGCGGACTTCCAGCGCGCCCATCTGGACCACGCGAACCTTTGCTATACTCATCTGGAAGATGCGAATCTCAAGTATGCGCATCTGGAACGTGCATTTCTTGTTAAGGCGCATCTGGAAAACTCGAACTTCGAGCAGGCCATCGTCGATGGTGCCACGCTGTTTTGGGAGTGCCGTGTGAACCGCAATACAAATTTTTGCGGAGTGGGTCTGGACAGTGTAAGGATAGATACAGGGACAAAACAGCTTCTGGAGTACAACACCAGGCGCGTGAACTGGGAGCAGTGGTATAAGGAGCATCCCCGGCTGCGATTACCGGTTAAAGCGTTCTGGCAGATAAGCGACTACGGGCTTTCCACCACAAAAATCATAACGATTTTCTTTAAGCTGGTAATACTCTTTGCGGCTATTTATTATGTTTGGGGCGCTATAGATTACTATCTTATGGACATCAAGAATCATCCCGGCATTGTAAGTAATCTATTTGTGGACAGGGATGGGGTGCCGGTCGGATGGTGGCTTGTGCCTCTGAGAACACTTTATTTTTCGATAG
Source organism: Sedimentisphaerales bacterium (assembly GCA_049287505.1). Taxonomy (GTDB): domain Bacteria; phylum Planctomycetota; class Phycisphaerae; order Sedimentisphaerales; family Anaerobacaceae; genus NIOZ-UU13. Next base: position 758 of record JBAQFY010000348.1, read on the forward strand.
TTACAATGACTACGTTAGGGTTCGGGGATATGTACGCAAACGCACAGAGTTTCTGGGGACATATATTACTTAGCGTACAGGTTATTTTAGGGTATGTTCTCCTGGGTGCTCTGGTTACGCGTTTTGCAGTTCTGTTTACGGCCGGTGGGCCTGCAGGTAGTTTTCATGGCCAGAAGCGCTGAAAAGGGGGCCAGAAAAAACGCCCAAATCGGGGCCACACCGCTTTTGTCTGCCTTCACGGTCTGATGGCCGACTTGAACTATGCCGGTGATTTCAGAATATTTGCTGTTTCAACTGAATCAAAAATAAATCCCAATTCCCATTTTTCTCCGAACAAAAAAGTACCGATGAACCATCCGGCGAAAAAGATGGGTGCGGATGCACAGTGGCTCCGCGGGGCCGATGTCCCTGTGTTAATAATTTGGCCTCACCGGTATCTCCATTTATCAAATAGAGTTCGCCATCAAAGGTGTCGCCTACCGCCCATTTCCCATCAGGACTCCCACCTACATGCCAGTACTTCCTCTGATTCAAAATATGCAGTGTTCGGTCTTGCAGGGCGATGTATGCGATGCCATAGGGTTTCTTCAACATCTCCTCGTTCTTAGGCCAGATCGTAAAAAGTGCTTTTTTCGGTCCCCACCATACTTCGTGCGTAACCCATTCATCGTAGGTTTCTTTATAGAAAGGCCCGTTTCCTGTTCCATCTGAATTGACAATCCACATTCGCTGTTCCGAATCACCGCCGGTTTCCCAGCAGTACATAATCAACCCGCTTATTGACGGATGAGCCTGGCAATGACCCACTCGAAAGTCGGTATTAATTATCTTTTTAAACTTTCCAGTACGAGTATTTAAGGCAAGCAAACCCCATGAGTCTTCGTCATATTGCACTCCTAAATATATGTCTTTTCCGTTACTATCAACAGAAATGCTTCCGCTGAGCCTTATGTTATCAGGCAGATCAGCCACTTTGTGACGAAACTTGTTCTTGTGCTTCTGCTCATCAAAGTACAAGATTGAATCAATGTCAACATCCCATATTTTGCTATCAGATATATAATACATCCGATTTCTCGTTCGGCTCAGAAAAGCGTTGCCGGCTTGCTTATCATTGGTGAGCTGAACGATTGTTCCGGCCGTTACTGAAACCGCATAATACTGATTCGTCCCGCTTCGGTCGGACATGAAGACGATGTGCTGACCGTCTGCCGTCCAGTTGGGATGTGTTTGATAGATTTTGTCATCTTTTGCCGCCGAGGTTGTTAGCATGCTAATTTCCAGAGCGGTAATCGAATCTTTATAACTGTTCTTCTCAGAAGGAAATTTTCTTGCCACATAATACATACCTTGGCATGATTGAGAGTGATTGGCTTCGATACTGAGCACCAAAATCAGAAATGTTAATCGCCAAATTGTCTGATACTTTTCTCTCATATATTGCATCGTCCATATCCCCAGAATAACAGTGTCAAAATCCGGCAAGTATGTTTACGAAAATTTTCTGGTCTTGCAGAAAATAATGACTAAAGCTTATGCACACTTTGTTATAAACACATCCGGCATTTGTCCACATGTATTTTACCAAATCTTTGTCGTAGGGGGATAGAACATAGCATTTTTGGAACAGCAATCCTATAATAGCTCCTGAGATAATTATATCATAATCGTGTTATTTTTCGCTGTCGAGACTGATGGGTTTTATGCCCGGTGCCGAAATGCCCCGGCGTTGCAGCAGCGAGCCTTCCATCCTGTAAAGAGCAACCAGAGCCTTTAGATAATTAGCGAAGGCCTGTATCTCGGCAATCTGACTGGCAAGAAGGTCCCTCTGGGCCTGGGCAACGAGCAATGAAGTAGATTTGCCCACCCGGAACTTTTCGGTTTCGGTGCGTAGTTTCTCCTCCTGGAAATTACGAGTGGCGGCCGTCGCGGCAATCTGCTCGCGTGCGCGAGTCGCCTCAATGTAAGCAGAGCGGACGTCAACCTGTACAAGCTGGGTGAGATTTTTTAGGGCTTCGAGTAACTGCTGCCTGCTGATAACAGCCCTGCTGTGCCGGGCTTGAGCGCTTCGATTTATTGGGGGATATTCAAATAAAAAACCGCCGGTAACATCGTAACTATCACCGAATATGTTATTTGCGGACCTGTTGAATGTATCCGCATAGCCCGTCCTGCCAAAAGCAATAAAGAAATCCATCTTAGGAAGCAGCCCGTTTTTGGTTCTTATCACTTCCAGCTCCCCTTGTTGTATCTGTAGTCGGGCCTGATTCAGGTCCGGACGCATTTTCAGCGCAACCTGGACGTGCTGTTCGACATCATCAAGTTCAATGCTGGGCAATGAAGTCTCATATTCAAGGATGATGTCCCTGTTCCAATTAACATTCTCTGATGGGTTCAGCAGCCGTAGCAGGTCCAAACGTTCCTTGGCAAGGTCACTTCTCGCATTTATAAGGTTTTCCCGCCTGAGTGCGACCTCGGCCTGTGCAGCAGCCAGCTCGGTCTCGGCGAGCTGTCCAATATTGATTCGTTCCTGAACCTCACCCATCTGCTGTTCGGCAAGATTAAGTGAGTTGGTATAGATTTCAATTTGCCTTTGAGCAAGGGCGTAATCCCAAAACTTCGATTCGACATCTTCTAAGAGAATCTCAGTAAAACCACGCAGCTCATACTCTGAAATAAGCGTCTCGATTCTGGCCTGATATACGCGTGCCAAATTAGCACGGATATCCATCCCTTGCAGAAGCGCCTGAGTAACACTGACTCCAAGACGAGTGGCCGTGAATGTATCGCTATATAGAGATGAGTCCGTATAACTTGTGCTGCCCTCAAGTCCGATGTTTGTGCCGGTAGGGAAAAGTTTGTTCAGCGAAATCAAGCCTGTAACGGCATCCACAATCTGACTTTCGGTACCGCTGCCGTATCGCCCCAGCCTTTCAGCTACAGACCTTCTGGAAGATACTTCAGAGCCTAAGACTGGGTCAAATATCGAAAGCTCCTCCTTTTCGAACGTACGGCTTATTTCAGGATTCATTTTTTCCACAATAAGCGACCGGTTGTTTTCCATAGCGAGAAGAATCGCACTTTGGATACCTATTTCGAGAGGGTCTTTGGTTATAGTAGGATTGTTTGCATCAATAGGTTTATCCGTTGGAAGCTTTTGTTGCTCTTTTGGTAAATCACCTCCGGTTGCGGGCCCGATATATTCAGAGTAGGGTTCGAGTGACAAGCATGAGGACAGCAAAATGGTCTTAAAAACCAATATTATGCCACCCCATGTTAGAAGGGGCCTTCGACAAAATATGGTGGTTGAATTTTTAATAAACACTTTTCCAATCGCCGTTAATCTGAAATTTTTTCCGTACCACTTTCACCGCCGGATGTTCCGCCAAAGCTGCGGCGTTCAAAAATAGAATAAACAACAGGAACAAATACGAGTGTAATCAACGTTGAGCTTAGCAAACCTCCGATAACGGCTCTTGCCAGGGGAGCCTGAGCCTCGCCCCCTTCGCCAAGGCCGAGGGCCAAAGGTACCAGCGCAGTAATAGTCGTCATTGCAGTCATAAGAATCGGCCGGAGGCGCCTTCGGCCCGCTTCCTCGATAGCGTCTCGAATCGGCATAGAAGCTTTGCGACGCAGCAGGTTGGTATGGTCAACAAGAAGAATCGCATTGTTGACGACAATTCCTCCCAGCATAATGCAACCGATAAAAGACTGAATATTAAAAGTTGTGCCCGTAAGGAAAAGCATCAGAATAACTCCTATCGCGGCCAGCGGCACCGAAAACATCACAACGAAGGGGTCGCGTAAAGACTCATACTGACAGGCCATCACCATATAAACCAGCACCAGTGCCAGAACACAGCTGAGCAAGAGTTCACGAAATGACTTCTGCTGCTCTTCATAATCACCACCGAAGGTGATAGTAAAATCTGCCGGTACAGGGACGCCTCGCAGCAGTTCACGTATGTCCGAGATAACCGAACCCATATCCCTTCCGCTGATGTCAGCCGAGACGGTAACGATGCGTTCCTGGTCCTTTCGTTCAATTATTACAGGACCGCTTTGAGGACCCACATTTACGACATTTCTAAGGACAACGGGCTGGCCTCCGGAGCTGACAAGTGTTAGGTCAAGAATATCTCTCAAGTCCATTTTCTCAGCGTCTCTGAGCTTAACAAGAATCGTGTATTCGTCCCCAGCCTGGCGATAGTATCCGGCCCTTGTTCCTGAGATTATAGTTTGAAGGGCATTTGCGATTTTTGAAACGGTCAGATTCATATCGGCGGCTTTCTGGCGGTCTATGAAAACCAGCTCTTCAGGACTGCCTAATTCACGGCTGATTCGGGCATCGGTTATCCCTTCCACTGATTCCACAATGTCTTTGACCTGCTTGGCCAACATATCTGCCATCTGCAGGTCGTGGCCACGGACCTCGACCTGAACTCTGTCAGCCCCTGAGGTGCCTATGCGTAATATAAACAGTCCCTGGCCGGCGCGCGTTCTAATAATCATTCCCGGTATGTTGCTTAACTTGCGTCGCAGGTCAGCAGAAATCTGCTCACTGGACCTCGACCGATGAGACTGAGGTTTCAGTGAGATACGAATACTGCCGGTATGTCCACCACCTCCGCGCCATCCCGAGCCACCCACACTTGTAACTACATTTTGGATTTCAGGTACGGAGTCGTTGACAATTTCCTCGATGACATTAAATTTCCCATCCATCAAGTCCAGGCGAGTGCCGACCTGCATTTCGCCTTCGACCCGGACCTCACCCTCGTCTGTGCTGGGCATCAGCTCTACGCCGACATAGGGAATAAGCATCAGACTTGCAACAAAAATTAAAACCGCGACAATCACAACAAAGGCACGATTATCCAAAGCCAGATGCAGAAGCTTCTTATAGCTGTTTTCCAAACGTTTGAAAAATCGCGCACTGACTTCGAACAACCTGCTTCCAAACGATTGCCTAAACTTCACATCTTTTGAAACAGCAGGAAGAATACGTGCAGAGAGCATCGGCACCACCGTCAGGGCTACTGCAAGAGAGCATAGAAGCGAGAAGCTGACCACAATCGAGAGCTGTTTGAACATCACCCCGGACATGCCTCTCATAAAGACCAGCGGCAAAAAGACAACCATCGTAGTAAGTGTGCTTGCTATGACGGCATTTGTGACCTCTTCAGTGCCATCGATGGCGGCATGCTCCAATAAGTCGCCGGATTCCCGCATTCGAAAGACGTTTTCAAGAACGACAATTGCATTATCAACGAGCATGCCGATTCCAAGAGCCAATCCGCCAAGTGTCATGATATTGAGAGTAAGATTACCAAAATACAACAAGGCAAAAGTTGCTATGATTGAGACCGGAATTGCGGTCGCAATAACAATAGTGCTTCGCAGGTTGCGTAAAAACAAAAGCAGCACGATTACAGCCAATATTCCTCCATAAATTGCAGAAGCGCCCACATTTTTGATGGAGCGCTCGATATAATCGGACGTGTCAAGAATAGGTGTTATTTTAATTTGTGGTATATCACGGTTGATGCGTTCAAGCTCCTCAAGTGCACCACGTGCAACCTCAACGGTATTTTTTCCTGATTGTTTATTGACCGAGAGCCGCATTCCCGGCATGCCGTTGACCCTGACAATCCTTGTAATCTTCTGCCACGAATCCTCTACGGAAGCGATTTCCCTCAATTGAATGGGCACACCCTGCCGAATCGCTATTACAGTGTCCTGTAGCTGGGTTAGGTCGGTATATTCACCCGGCGTTCTGATAGTAACCTCAAAATTTCCCCTTTCGATAGTGCCCGCCGGTATGTTTACGTTTCCCTCGAGTATATGCCCCATAATCTCGTCCAGCGGTATGTCCAGCGCATTTATCTTGGCTGGGTCGAGATTAACATGAATCTCACGTTCGAGGCCTCCCCATATATCAACGGCAGCCACACCGGGCACACGCTCGAGCCGATATTTTATCTGGTCCTCGATAATCTGCCGGGTCTGGACGGGGTCGAGATTACTATAGGCACCAAGAATTAATATTGGAAAGCTTGCAAGGTCAAATTTTCGAAGTGTGGGTCGGTCGGCATCATCGGGCAAACGTTGGATAACACGGTCCAAACGGTCACGGATATCATTTGCCGCCGCGTCAAGGTCGGTTCCCCAACTGAAAGTTACACGAACGGTGCCCTGCCCTTCGACGGAAACGGAGGTTACCTCCTCGACTCCAGGCACAGCGCTCATGGCTTCTTCAATTGGACGAGTGATAAGCTCCTCGATTTCCTCAGGGCCGGCGTTTTCGTAAGAACAGGAAATGCTGAGAGTCGGGTATGAAATATCCGGCATAAGGTCGATAGGAAGCCTCAACAGCGAGATGGTGCCAAGGAGGACTACAATCAAAACCACCATAATCGTGAATATCGGGCGGTGGACAGCAAAGCGTGAGATTCTCATCGCGAATCTCCTGACCTGGTATTGACTGACGCCGAATTAGATTTAATGTCCATATTTTGGGGAACCTTTTCCGAGTCCTTATTCGCGGGCAGCATAATATCTGAGCCATCCTCGAGAAGATGATTACCCAAAGTGACCACCAAACCTGAAATCTCTGGTTCTATTACCTCTGCTAATTCGCCGTTTATGATGCCTGTTGTTACGGGAACAAAACGAGCTTTGAGATTGCTCGCCTCGGCAATAAAAATCCCCTCTTTACCCTCCCTTCTGACCAGAGCAGCGAACGGAATCAACGTGGCGTTATCATGCCTGTCGAATTCAATTTGAGCCCTTACAAACATTCCCGGCTTGAGCAGCTGGTCGGGATTTGGGACTTCCATTTCCACTCTGGCCTGACGGGAACTTTCTTTTAGAAGCGGTGCTATGCGGACAACGCCGCCGGTAAAAGTTTTATCGGGATAGGCGTCAGTAGTAACTATAGATTGTTGACCTACATTGACTTTTTGATAGTCCCTCTCAATGACGTAAACCACTGCGGTCAACGGGTTGTTTTCGAGAACGGAAACAATAGGCTCATTCACCTGCAGCAGTGCTCCTTCGTCCACAAATCTTTCACCAACAACTCTGGTCTGGTCGCCGTCTTCCCAGAACGCCTGAACCTTGGTATAGGAAAGTCGAACATCAGCGGTTTTTAGAGCAGCTTCCTTTTGAGCCACTTGAGCGAGTGAGACTTTGAGCCTTGTCTGGCAGGCATTAAACGCAGCCTCGGATTCATCCAATTCAGAAGCGGAGGCTATCTTTTTTTCACGAAGCGCCTTCGCCCTTTCATACTCACGTTTGGCGATGTCAAGGTCGCTGGTACAGTTTTCGGCGTTTGCTTTAGCGACCTGTAATTCGGCCCTGGCCTCCTGAACCTGCTGGGTAAATTCTTCGTCATCTAAGATTGCTATCACCTGATTTTTCTGAACCGTATCACCAATATTGACTAAGAGTTTTTTGAGCCAGCCGGCCACCTTGGGTGCGACAATAAACTGTGACTTCGGTAGCAAAGAGCCGGTGAAAATTCCAATATCTCTGATTACATCTTTGCGAATCGGTCTGGTCTCAATAGCCACCGCGGCAGCCGAACGGCTGAGGCCCTTCTTATCGGCAGAGCCGATGATTCGCTTGTATGCTTGCCAGCCGGCTATCCCGAAAATTACAAGAACAAGCAGAACTGAAAAGAACTTTTTCATTTATGTATCCGAAATTACACGTTATAAAACATATTCGAGACCGCTTCTCCCGAAAGGGATCCCTTACGGGATTACGGACAAATAAGCCTGATTCATAATAGGAATATTACAAGAATTTTTGATGTGGTTCAACTCTTTTTTTAAATACTACGACAATAGCCGGCATAGGCATTTTCGGGGTGATGTTTGGTGGTGTTTGTACATCAATTTGCCTCTTTTCGTTTGTACACAACCTTTCCGCCTACAATTGTATAGTCCACCTTTACAGACATAATCTGGTCATACGCTATGGTCATCAGGTCGTTATTGAATATCACTACGTCGCCCAGATAACCTTCTTTGAGCATACCTTTGCGCTCTTCCATGAATTCCGCGTACGCCGAGCCGAGGGTGTACAACTCGATGGCTTTCTCCATACTTAGCTTTTGGTCCGGGAACCATCCGTCACCGGGTTCGCCGGCCCTGTCCGGCGGCCAGACGGCTCTGTCCTTTCGGGTAACCGCAGCATACAAACCCTCCAGCGGGTTGATTGGCTCAACCGGATAATCAGTACCAAAAGCAATCCCTGCCCTTGCATCCAGCAGCAGCAGCCAGGCATAGGCCCCTTTACAATGTTCTATACCGATTCGTTTTTCGGCAAAACGCTTATCAGTTATGCAGTGCGTAGGCTGCATTGATGCAATTACCCCCAGTGCGGCGAACCGGGGGATGTCATCATCACCAAGCACCTGGGCATGTTCGATACGATGACGGCTGTCCCGCTTGTCCTGTAAGGGATACTGTGTACCGTTGAGCTGCTGTGCCTTTTCGTAGGCATTGAGAACCCAATGGTTGGCCTTATCGCCAATGCCGCTCACGACCTCGGGGTGGAAAACGTGCTGCTGGTGCCGGGTGCGGTTGATATCCCCTGGCGAGACGATTATGAGCCGGTGCCCAACGACGTCTGTGACCGTCGCGCCAAAGAAGCCGTCAGAAACTTGGCTCGCCAGGCCGAAGGACTAAAGGTCTCCCTGAACATCGAGAACATTTTTTTCAACGGCTATCTAATGACTCCCATGGAAATGAACGATTTTGTCGATTCGTTCCAAAGTGAACATGTGAAGATTCATTTCGACACGGGAAACATCTCGATATTTCAGCATCCTGAGCACTGGGTGCCGCTAATGGGTAAACGCATCAAGAATACCCACTTCAAGGAATTCTCGAAGAAGAGCACTGATTATTCACTGGAAACGTTTCGCCCGCTGCTGGACGGCACGACCAATTGGCCCGCCGTAATGGAGGAATTAGATAAGGTAGGGTATTGCGGATACGTTACCTTCGAGTATTTTCATCCCTATCCACACTACCCGGAGGCTTTGATTTACCAAACATCGGACTCTCTGGACCGCATCCTGGGGCGGATTTCATAGCAGTCCGCAGTCCCGAAAGGGACGCCTTGCGGCGGATGCCTTGCGGCAGCACTCGCTCGGTCAGAACCTTCGAATAAGCAGCCAAACAGCCTGATTCTTCAAGACAGACTCGGTATCCCGATACATCGGGATTGGAAAATGAGTTTCAGTAACATAGCCGAGCAGGGATAAATGGGAAATCCTCAGGTAGAATGTTGTGGAAAACACCCGTCGTCCGCTTTTGATTCAACCGCGAATTCCATTAGGTGATGCAACAGCAGGCATTTGACCTTGTACGCAGTATCCCTGTCGGGAGAGCTGCGATATTCGTTACTTTCTATCCGGACCTGCTCTCAGTTTGGCTATACGCTACTTCGATTTTCTGCCGCCGGACAGACTGCATTCGCTCTGGAGATTGTAATGCTCTACAGCCCGCCGGACAAACGCTTCAAAATCTGCCTCCCCGAGTTTCCACGGCTTAGTAATTAACTTGAAAATCTCTCCCCGCTCGACTGCTGTCTGAAGAGCGGCGTCCTGCTCATATCCCGAGAGTACAATCCCGATGATGTGGGGATAGTCTTTTCTGATGATTCTAAGAAGCTCGAGTCCGGTCATCTCAGGCATGCGCATATCAGTTACGACTACATGCACTTCTTCTCGCTGGAGGATTTCAAGTGCCTCTTTGCAGCTCCTTGCGAACAGTTTATTGTATGACTCATCCAGAAGGCCCCTTTCCAAGGACTGCAGGACTATTTCGTCATCATCTACAAATAATACGGTTCTCTTTTCCGCTGTTTTCTGCCCCCATTTCATTTTTTACCTCTTTCTTGCTAATTGGAAGTTTTATTGTGAATTTTTACCCTTGTCTTCTTCAAATCGTCCGCCATCTTTTTGAAAGAAGCCGCTAATACTATCATCCATCTAAGCAAACCTCAAAGGTTCTGCACGCAATATTCAACAGTACTACCTCTGTAGCCTTATCTATCGCACGTGCACCCCCATTTAATTAAAAACACAATCACAGTAAAGTATCGGCGAAAATGAACAGGTACTTTCTTAGATAAGTCAAGTATTTGTAAACATCTGCACCCAGCAGGTCCTAAACAGTATCAGTACCTGCTATTGGATGACTTATCGCACTGACGTTGTTGATGGGCTTAGGCCTTATACCAAGAGCCTGCTACTTATCGGACAAAGAATTCTATTATACTGATATAGTTAACGGGACGACATATATTCAACTTCATCTATTGTTTTGGGTATTTTTTTGCCCAACACACGACAGCCGTTTTCTGTAACCAAAACATCGTCTTCTATCCTCAGACCGCCAAAATCCTCATATTTCCTAACCATATCATAGTTTATGTATTGTGAGTTTTTTTTCTCAGTCATCCACCGGCTTATCAATTCGGGAATGAAATAAACACCCGGTTCCACTGTTATTACAAAACGCCCCTCAAGCGCCCTGCCAAGTCTCAAAGACCTCCAGCCAAACTCAGGATTCCGTCTAATCGTATCCGTATAACCGACGTAATCTTCTCCGAGCCCTTCCATATCATGGACATCCAGCCCTAACATATGCCCCAATCCGCATTGGAAGAACAATGTATGTGCACCCGCATCAACAGCTTCTTCAATATCCCCTTTCATCAATCCCAGGTCTTTTAGACCCGAGGCGAGAATTTTGCAGGCGAGATGATGAATTTGCCTGAATTCAACGCCCGGCTTTACCGCCTCAATCGCTTTTTCTTGTGCGTTCAGGACAATAGTATAGATTTCCTTTTGCCTTTCTGAAAATTTTCCACTCACAGGAATTGTCCTGCTGATGTCACTGGCATAACCAGGAGCGGTCTCTGCACCCGAATCATTTATTGCGATATCGCCTCGCTTCATTATGTTTCCATAATAGTGGTTATGAAGTATCTCTCCTCGGATTGAGAAAATGGTGGGAAAAGCAAGACGACATCCCTTCGATATGGCAATTCCCTCCATCGCACCAACAACCTCCATCTCAAGCATGCCTGGTCTCGACATTTTCATCGCCATCGTCTGCATTTCATAAGAAACGTCAAGAGCGGCTTCAATTTGTTCAATCTCTTCCTTGCTTTTTACAGACCTTTGCGCCACTACTGCTCTTATCAGAGTTTCTGAGATATAATCCCGGATTGCTGTTGGGTGTATTCCCAATAATCTTTCGATTTTCAAGACATTTTCCGCTCGGTACTGAGGAAGAAAATGGACTTTTCTACCCTGCCGAACGGCTTTCTCTAATACGGCCTGCAATTTGTCAACCGGAGCGGATTCTCGGACGCCCACTTCCCCAGCCCGCTCACTCAGAGACGGTCGAGGCCCCGTCCAGATAATATCATCAACCGTCAAATCATCACCAAAGATTATTTCTTTGTCCTGGTCAACGTCGATAATTGCAGCCAAACTTGGAAAATCGAGCCCGAAATAGTATAGAAATGAGCTGTCCTGCCGAAAAGGATATTGATTGTCCTGATAATTTATCGGGCTTTCTTCATTGCCTAAGAAAAGAATTAAGCCTGATTGAACCTGCTCTTTTAAGCGGTTTCTTCTTTCGATATACACATTTGCGGGAAACATTTCTTAGTTCTCGTTGTCCACAGGATGCTTTTCGGCAGAGGTTTGTTTCTTCTTGGTCAACAGGCTGACAATAATCAGAGCAAACACCGACAGGGTGATTGCCGGCAATACTGCATCCAGGCCCGAGAGGTAAGCCGGCAGGGCCTCTTTTATAAAATCCATTTCTTCCCAGGCCAAAGCCATCACTGTCCCTGAGACGATTGAGGCGATAGCTCCTTGTTTGGTGGCACCCTTCCAGAACAAAGCAGCAACCAAACAGGGAGTAATTGCAGAGCCGTAAATTGTGAAAGCATAAAGGGCCTTTTCAAAAACAGTTGTACTTTCAGCAAATGCGAGGGAAACCAGCCAGGCGATTATGCCGAAGGTCAATACCAGAACTCTGCTAAGGAAAACAATTCTTTTTTCGCCGGCTTTAGGATTGATGTAGTTTAAATATATATCACGAATAAAACAGGTTGCCGGCACCAGCAAAAAAGAGTCGGCGGTGGAAATAATTATGCCTACGACGGTTATCATGAACAAAGTGCCCAGGACAAGCGGCATGAATTGTTTGGCGGCGTAGATAAGTACATACTTTCCATATTCGGCATCAGGTATCATGCTGGAGCATATCCATGCCTCTAAAATAATCAGACTCTCGATAACCAGCACCGCCAGAATCATAAAAGTAACAGCGGTTTTCGCGCCCTTGGCATCCTTGCTGGCAAAGAACCGCTGATACTGGTTGGCATCACCCATAATTAACAGAAATACCGGCAGGCAATAATTGATTATCTCAACATTGCTGTAAACACCCCAAAACTTCATGTGCTCGGGTTTTCCCATAGCCGCAAAAGCAGCTTCCATACCACTCCATCCACCAGCCTTAACCAACACAACTGGAAGTGCGATAATCAGCGTAACGGTTATAACAATGCCGGTAACTATGTCCGTATAAGCAAGGCTCATAAGCCCCGCCAGTATGGTATAGGTGATGATGAAAACTGCGGCAATGATTGTGGCGACGCCGGCAGATAAAAGGGAATTGCCCGATTCATTGGTCAGGATTACTTCGATGACCATCCCGCCGGCATTGAACTGATAGCTCACAATCACCATATAAGCAGTCACAAGGGAGAGCACAGCTAAGAGGCGGGCGACCTGGCCGTAGCGCTTTCCGATGATTTCTGGCACCGAATATACTTCATAGCTGCGGGCTTTTCCGGCAATTTGGGTTAATATAATCATCCCAATAACGCTGCCGACCGGCAGGATTAGAGCAGCCAATCCGGTCTCGTAGGTCTTACCGGCGTTGCCTACAATCGAGCCGGTGCCTATCCAACAAGCCAGCATCGTACAGACCAGAATCCAGGGTGAAAGAGTCCTGCCCGCTACTGAGAAATCGGCCTGGGTCTTGACCTGCCGGGATTTATAAATTCCGATACCGGCCAAGACAAATAAATAGACGAATATGGCAACCAAATAAGTCACAACTCTCTCATTTTATAAACTGATTCACAAAGTATTTCGGCGTCAACGGCTCTCCGGTTGCCCGCATTATCATCTCGTTCCAATGATAAAGTGCTCCCGGCTGGAGAACTTTCTTTCGCAGATAATCCCCGACTCTTCTATCTCCGACATAACCTATCCCTTCATCCGTTCCGAGCATCAAGACTTTGTGTACAATGTGATTATGCAGTTGAGACGCCAACAGCTCACCCAACATATAGTTATGATAATAACAAGGCGCAGTGGTGAAATGAAGTTTGGATGCCCAACCGGCATCAACAGGTCCGGGCGGTCTCTTAACGAATTGATATTTCTCAACCAGGTCCCACCATAGCGTGTTAAGGTCCTGGTCGGGATTAGCATAAAGCTGCTTTTCAAAATTATACATAACCATGGCCCAGCGGGCAAAGAGCACCTGTTGGAACCGCAGATATTTTTCACTGACTTTTTCAATTTTGGCCCGTTCCGCTTCTGGTAAATCCAGCATTTGCTGCATCCAGGCGGCATTACGGCTCAATCTGCCGAAAAACATCGCTACAGCCTCGGTGGTAAAGCTGTGAGCCGGCTCCCTCAGCAGCCAGGGCTCATTCATATCATGGTATTTGCTGTAAATCGCATGACCCAGCTCATGTAAAATGGTCTCCATCCAGCGTTCTGTATTTTGAAGATTACACAAAATACGAACATCTCCATCGCGGTCTCCTTCAAAGCTGAAAGCATGTGGATATTTACCTTCACGGTCATACAAATCACTTCTTGCAAGAATATCATCCACAGGCAAACCGATACCGGCGTAATATTTTTCCGCTAATTCCCTCACGTCCCGGTCTTTGTAATAGATATCCAAATTTAGGTCATAAACCAGAGGGGTTCTTTGAAAGAAAGGGTCATGATAATGCCAGGGCATTAAATCCTCAGTATCGATGCCGTAGCTCTCTGCCAATACCTGGTCTAATTCTTTTTTCAATTGGGCGAATGGTTCGCTGGTCAATTCACAAAGCTCATTGAAGATTCGGTCGAGCCCTTCGACACTTTGCTCGCCCGTAACGATAGAAAGAGTATGATAATTGTCAAAACCAACCTTTCGAGCTGCCCTGTTGCGCAGCTTGACCAATTCGATAAGGTCATCAAAAATCGCATCTCCCACCTGTTTGCTTGCCCTCCAGGCCAGCTCCCTTTTGCGGCAGTCTTTCTCCGTCGTTAAGATTGTATAAATGTCACTCATTGTGACTTTTTTGCCGTCAATAGTGCAGCGAAAAGTGTTGTACTTTTCCTGGATTTTGCTGTCCAAATCAACGAGCTTTTTCAAAAGCTCCGGCTCTATCTGATTCCTCAGATAAGCATAGTATAATTTATCTAATTGTCGGACCGCTCTGGCATCCCTGATTTTTCCGGATTCTTTCATATCCTTGAGCAGGGCATACTCTTGAGTATTGCTGTAAATTTGCCGAATCCTAAGCTGAAGTTTCTTGAGCTTATTATAATCTTCCGCCCTGCCTGTTGTGGCTGCATCCCAATAGGTAAGATTTGCCTGCGTTGTCAAAGGCTCAACTTTGGCGATATGAATTTCAATAAACCGCTCCAATTGTTTTTCCTTTGCTATGGTACCACAGCCGGTAAGAAAAAGGAGTATAACAAACACCATTAAAGCGATAAATATTCTCTGCATAATAAATCTCCAATTGTCAGGGAATCAGGCATTCAGAAAATCAAGCCCCCTGATAACCTTATAACCTGGTATCCCGATAACCTGGTATCCTGATAACCTGGTATCCTGATAACCTGGTAACCTGATACCCTGGTAACCTGATAACTTAGTGTCCTAATCCTCTATAATGATTGCTGTTCAGTGCGGGCGATGATTTCATTTTGCAGGTCTCGGCCTACATCTACGAAGTAATCGCTGTA
The DNA here is from genome assembly GCA_049287505.1 of Sedimentisphaerales bacterium. GTDB lineage: Bacteria > Planctomycetota > Phycisphaerae > Sedimentisphaerales > Anaerobacaceae > NIOZ-UU13. The sequence continues at coordinate 15,846 of JBAQFY010000348.1, forward strand.
GCCGGCCACCCTTATAATCAGGTCACGATACCGCTCAGGATTTTGCTGGGCTTTCCGCAGCGTCTCGGCACCAATGACATTGAACTGAATATGATGGCCGTCGAGCTTGAAGTAGGACCTGATTAGATGAGCGAGCTTATCAATGCCATCGCCGGCAAGTACCTGTGGACTGAATTTCATATTCAACAGGGTCCCGCCGGTGCGGGCGTGGTCGATTCTGGCCGCCGACTTGATAACAGCGGTTGGCCCCTTGGTATCAGAGCCCTGCGTAGGTGAAATACCCTCCGAGACCGGCTCTCCTGCTTTTCTGCCATTGGGCAGCGCACCAACAACAGAGCCGAAATAGATATGTACCGTTGTGGGCAGCAGGTTGACACGATATTTCCCGCCTTTGGTATTTGGCCGGCCGTTAAGCAAATCGTAGTAAGCATTAAATACTTCTTCGGCAATACTGTCTGCGTAATCATCGTCGTTACCGTATTTGGGCGTACGATATAGTAGTTTTTTCTGCAGGCCCTCGTGTCCCTCAAAGTCGGCTCGTACCGCTGCCAATAATTCATCCATGGTTATGTCCTGCTTATCGAAAACGTGATACTTCACTGCCGCCAGCGCATCGGTTACCGTGCCGATACCAACGCCCTGGATATAGGTCGGATTGTACCTTGCGCCGCCGTTGTGATAATCGAGCCCGCGAGCGATGCAGTCGTCCATCAGAATTGACATGAATGGGGCGGGCATATAATTAGCATAAAGCCGTTCAATGATATTGTTAGCTCTGATTTTCAGGTCAATGAAATACCTGAGCTGTTCCTTGTAGGCATCCATTAGTTGCTGATAAGAAGTGAATTCGTTCATATCACCAGTTTGCGGGCCAACCTGCTCGCCGGTATTAGGGTCAACGCCGTTGTTGCAGGCCAGCTCGAAAATCTTTGCCCAGTTAATATAGCCGGTCAGGGTACAGCTTTCCTTGCCGAACGAGCTGACCGTCACGCATCCGCTGGGCCCACCTGTACGGGCATCAGTCATGTTCTTGCCGTCCTGAAGCATTTCCTGGATGATGACCTCGGTGTTGAATACCGATGGCTGGCCAAATCCCGTGCGAATCACCTCGCAGGCACGCTTTAGGAACCGGTCAGGATTTTTCTTGCTGATTTGAATGCAGGAGCTGGGCTGGGGCAGACGCATCTCTTCGACCACATCCAAAATCATATATGAAATATCGTTGACCGCGTCACTTCCATCAGCCGGCCTTAACCCGCCGGTATTAATCAATGCAAAGTCAACGTAGGTTCCGCTTTGTTCCTCGGTAACTCCAACCTTTGGTGGGGCAGGTTGATTATTGAACTTTATCCAGAAGCATTCCAGCAGCTCTTTGGCCTGTTCGGACGTCAAGGTTCCTTCCTGCAGACCCTTTGCATAAAACGGCAGCAGGTGCTGGTCGAGACGGCCGGGATTGAAGGAGTCCCACGTATTCAATTCCGTAATGACCGACAAATGTACGAACCAGTACGACTGCAACGCCTCCCAAAAATTGCGCGGCGCATTGGCCGGTACGTGTGAACAGACCTCGGCTATTTGTTCCAATTCACTGCGTCGAACAGTGTCGCTTTCTTGTTGTGCTAATTCCTTCGTCTTGTCGGCGTGCCGCTGAGCAAAGGTAATGACGGCATCAGCGCAAATGCTCATTGCCTGATATTCCTGGTCCTTTTCGTAGGCGCGCGGGTCATTGAAATAGTCGAGTTTCTTCCGGTTTTCTGCGATGTCACGTTTAAAGTCCAGCATCCCCTTGCCGTAAATCTTGTCGTCAAGGATAGCATGGCCGGGAGCACGTTGCTCCATAAATTCGGTGAATACTCCTGCGTTAAATGCCTGATGCCACTTTTGGTCCATCGAATCGAAGAGTTTTTCCCGCATGGTTTTGCCTCTCCAAAACGGAATGATTCTCTCGCTGTAGATTTTTCTAACCTCTTCTGTAACCACAAAGGGCGTTCTTTCCCGGCTGTTGAGTATGCGCAGGTCCTCCATGCTATGGCAGCACAGCTCCGGGTAAGTCGGCGCGGCCTTGGGGGCGGGGCCTCGCTCACCAACAATCAGCTCACCATCATTAATACATATCGTTTTGTTCTCCATAATATACTTAAATGACAAAGCACGGCAGACCGGTACAGATTCACGTTGGGAAATATCGCTCTTATAAAACTCGGTTATCAGCTCCGCCCGTTCAGTGGAAATATACGGTCTGGTCTCAACACTTTGTTTGCGTAGTTTTACTACTCTCTCGTTCATATTATTAGCCACCAATCTTGACCTCGAATCCGTATTTGCTAAGTTCCTTTGCAATCGATTTCATTTTCCCCTCGCTGGGAGTTTCAATTTGCAGAGGTTCGACATCCACCATAAGTCGGGCCGATTTCTCTTGTCCCCCGCGATTAAAGGGCAGGATGTCAATTCTGCTGACACCTTGCAGTGAAGCTGTAAATTTGCCTGTCGCTTCAATGTTTGCCCGGTCGTCATTAAAGCCGGGAATGACCGGCATCCTGATAACGATTTCTTTGCCGGCCTCCGAGAGACGCCTGATATTATCCAATATCAAGTTGTTTCCCACGCCGGTAAAACGCTCGTGCATTTCGTTGTCCATGTGTTTGAGGTCGCAAAGAAACAAATCTGTTTTGTTGCCAACCATTTCAACAATACCTGGCTCTGCGTAACAGCTCGTATCCACGGCTGTATGTATTCCCCGCTTCCGGCATTGATTCAGCACCGCAAGAAGGAACTCCGGCTGCATAAGCGGTTCGCCTCCGGAAAATGTAACACCGCCGCCGGACTGGTCGTAGAAAACAATATCTTTTTCAATTTCAGCCATGACTTCACTAACGGTCATCCAGCGTCCAATAATCTCCCTTGCACCGGCCATACAGGCATCCACGCATTGGCCGCAGAGCTTGCATTTGTCCTTGTCTGTTACAGACAGGTTTTCGATAATTGAAATTGCTTGTTGTGGGCATACCTCCGCGCATCGACCGCATCCGGTACATCGGCTCTTCCGCAGACCTTGTTCAGGGCAGCCCCTCCGGCTTTCCGGATTGTGGCACCACTGACACTGCAATGGACAGCCTTTGAAAAACACTGTTGTGCGGATACCCGGGCCGTCATGTATTGCATACTTCTTGATGTCGAATACGAGTCCCTTTATCTCTAATTCCCGTTTAAGATTAATTTAGATTTGCCGCTGAATTTTTCTTCACACTAAGATAACAAATCCGGCTGATAATAGCAACTATCCTAAGATACCTTTTTGCAGATTTTGCCTTAAAACCGCCAAAAGTTGTTGGCAGACCTATATCGTTCTATATCGGGCTGATAGAGAATGAAGGTAAGAGGCGGACTCCATTCCGACCATGTCCGGCAATGCCGGAATCGTTACAAACCTGATATGGATTTTTCGGTAAACTTGATAATCTCGTTCATCATCAGGACTGACTGATATGGAAAACGGCCGACAGCGGTTTCCGCCGAAAGCATGACGAAGTCGGTACCATCGATGATTGCATTGGCGACATCCGTAACCTCGGCACGAGTCGGTCTGCTGTGCTCGGTCATATGCTCCAGCATCTGTGTGGCTGTAATGACGTACTTCCCCGCAACGTTAGACTTTCTTATTATACGCTTTTGGATTATGGGGACTTCATAGATTGGGATAGCAACACCCATATCGCCGCGAGCTATCATTATTCCATCCGCGGCCTCAATTATTCCATCTATGTTTTCTATCGCCTGTCTATTCTCTATTTTTGCCACGAGCTGACAGTCGGGCAATCTCGGCTTTATCAGCGCAGCGGCTTGCCGAATATCGTTTTCATCCCGTACAAACGACAAAGCGATATAGTCAACCTGGTGTTTTATGCCGAACCCGATGTCCTTCTTGTCTTTCGCGGTTATCCCTTCAAATCCGAGGTCAACATCAGGAATATTTATGCCCTTTCTTTCCTTAAGGATGCCTCCTTCGACAACGACCGCCTTTATACTATTGCCGGAGGTATTCTTAACACGAAGGGAAAGATTTCCATCGTCAATATATATGAGCTGTCCCGGCCTTATCCTGTTCAAATCACCTTTGTAGTCAAATGGTATTGTTCGCGGCCCACACACCTCGGCGTCGTTGGTCAGCCACACTACTGTGCGGTTCTTTAAGAATCTGGTTTTGGCGCCTTTGAATCGCCCGATTCTGATTCGCAAACCCTCCAGGTCCTGCATTATCCGAATGTGTCTTCTGTACTTTTTATTCAGTTGGCGTATGAGCTTTATAGAGTCGAGATGCTGTTTATGGCTGCCGTGGGAAAAATTCAGCCTGACTACATCCAGGCCGGCTGTGAACATTTTGCGCAGGACAGCATAGCTGCTGCTAACAGGACCTAACGTGGCAATGATTTTTGTTCTGGGCATTCTATCAAGTTCCTATCCGTATAAGTTATAGAAAGTTGGAGAGCTCAGAACCACCTCAGTTACCGGACGGGATGTGCTTTTACAAGCTCTACTTATCCAACGGGATTCCGCGCAGCACCAGCCGGTCAAAACGATAAGGCGATTCTCCAGCCGCCCATGCCATGCCGCGGAGTAACAGGATGCGGAAATATGGGTCATCAAATGTCCAGGTATAATGCCCAGGTATGCAGCTAAAAACACGCCCTTTGCCGCATTCATACGCGTAGAACATTGGTTCCGGCTTAGTTTGCTGGGAGTCTTCGCTTATTGTCTCGTTGGAGGTCGCCAACACAGTAACTTTTTTGAGGTCTCCCTTCAAAGGCCAATATGCCTCGTCCAGGAAACGAATTGTCTCGGGCAGGCCCATACAGATAGGGTGCTCGGGGGTAGCAATCTTCAAATCCATCGGGCCGTGACGCCAGCGGGTATAACCATATTCCCAAGCCAATCCTATGAGCTTTGTAAGTTGTTCTGTGATATCCTTGCCTTCGGGAACGATTACAGCAGGGTGCAGAA
>JBAQFY010000349.1:0-18532 GCA_049287505.1 Sedimentisphaerales bacterium
CAATCATTTCCGCCAAGCGAGCAACACTCTGGGATTTTAGCCCCAAATCGCCTACGCTGCATCCCTTTTCGTTTGCTATTTTCAAGCCTGTCTGCGTTAGTAAATTACAAATGCGCTTGGGCTCGGCGCCGGCCTTAACCGCTTCGTCGAACAAGTCTGATGTCGAGCGTTCAGCGGTTAATACTCCCGCGTCGTAATCACTCAGCCCGAATTCATTGACATAACGGAGCTGTCTTTTAATGGGCAGCTCACATAGATGCCCGCGAATCTCCTGGAGCCATTTTTCTGTTACTTCGACCGGCACAAGGTCAGGCTCGGGAAAATATCTGTAATCGTGGGCCTCTTCCTTTTCTCTCTGCAGGACGGTTACCTCTCTTTCATCGTCCCAGCCGCGTGTGGTTTTATTACCCATTTCCATCACCCGGCCGGTCTCCAAGAATTCGTCAAGCTGTCTTTGCTCTTCATAATCAACACTTCTTTCAAGTGCCCGGAAGCTGTTGAGGTTTTTGACTTCGACTATGGGCGTTTTGTATTCGGCGCCGTCCTTGGTAATAATCAAATTGATGTTCGGCTCAAAACGCATGTGGCCTTTCTGCATATCGCCTTCGGAGACGCCTAAGAACCTTACCATTCGCTGCAGCTCCACGGCCAGGGCCCGCACTTCAGCGGGGCTGTTCATATCCGGCTCAGTAACAATCTCCAAAAGGGGCGTGCCGGTTCTGTTCAAATCCACCTGTGAAAAATTGCCGGCTGTGTGCACATTCTTGCCGGCATCTTCCTCCAGATGTGCTCTTATTATTCTGACTTTTTTAGCTTGGCCGGACTCAAGCGGTATTTCGATATAGCCGTTCGTACTGAGCGGCAAATCATACTGGCTTATCTGGTAGTTCTTCGGCAAATCAGGGTAGTAATAGCTTTTTCTGTCCCACTTTGTGAAATTAGCAATCTCACAGTTAAGGGCCAGCCCAACAAGAACAGCGTACTCAAACGCCTGCTTATTCATTACCGGCAAAACGCCGGGCATACCAAGACACACCGGGCAGACCCTGCTGTTGGGCTTCTGTCCAAATTCTACTGCACAACCGCAGAACATTTTGCTCTTCGTGCAAAGCTGTACGTGAATTTCTAATCCGACTATGACTTTGTATTGCAACTCAGCCATTTTCCCACTCAATCAAATATAGCCACGAATTAGCACGAATTTAACACTAATTTAAGGCAAACCTATTACAAAATGGCTATATGACAAACCTTTCATATTCGAAGCTCTTCTTTGCAAAATTCAGTATCATAGCCAATCTCAACTTTGTAGCACGCAAATAATTAGTTCCTGTTGCGGAAACAGTATTTGTCATTCCCGCGAAAGCGGGAATCCAGTTTTTCGCTCTGGACCCCTGCTTTCGCAGGGGTGACATCGTAGGTTTTTGATTTCCACAACAGTATCTAATTAAGTACCTGTGCCCTATGCGCGTCCACAATTTTATCTACAGCCTTAAGTTCAAGAATGATTTTATTATCGACCAAAATATCGGCGTAATAATCTCCTACGACCTTTCCCTCAAAATAAACCCTAACCGGTGCCTGCTGTTGTGCAGGAATTTCATTCTTCTCCAATAGGACCATAAGGGCATTTTCATAGACTTTTTCTAAGAAACCAAAACCAAGTTTACTGTGCACCTCCATAGCTAAACCGACAATTTTGTAAGACAATTCTTTATAAATAATATTTTTGCTATTCGTGCTCATTCGTGAAAATTCGTGGCTAAACAATTGGTGGTTTCTTTGTATGCCAGCTGGTTTCTTTCTCTAACATTCTGGCTATTCGCAGTAACTTGTCCTCGCCAAAGGGTGGAGCAAGTATCTGCAGGCCTATCGGCAGATTATTATCGTCAAATCCGCAAGGGACACTTATGCCCGGAATGCCGGCCAAATTGGCGGCTATCGTATAAATATCCGAAAGATACATCGTCAGAGGGTCGTCAATCTTTTCGCCGATTTTGAAAGCAGTTGTGGGGGAAACAGGCATCATAATGCAATCACATTTTTCAAAGGCGCCGGTGAAATCAGCCCGTATCAAATTCCTTACCTTAAGTGCCTTCAAATAATACGCATCATAATAACCGCTCGACAGGGCATAAGTTCCGAGCATTATTCGTCTTTTGACCTCTTTACCGAATGCTTCGGCCCGGGATTTGGAATAGACCTCGATATAATCTTCGGCCTTATCGCTGCGATGGCCATAATGCACACCATCATACCGGGCCAGATTGCTCGATGCCTCAGCAGTAGCAATAACATAATAGGAAGCAATGGCATAATCCAGATGAGGCATATTTATTTCTATAATTTCGGCTCCGAGCTTTTTATATATATCTATCGCATCATTCAGGGCCTTTTGCACCTGTTCATCCGCACCGGAGACGAATTCCGGCACAATCGCAATTTTCAGCTTCTCTACCGGCTCATCGAGTTTTTCAAGATAATCGCAGAGGGGAGCAACAGCTTCTTCAACACTTGTGCTGTCGGCGGGGTCGTGGCCGGCTATGACGTTCATAAGCAAAGCAGAGTCGGCCACAGTGCGGGTTATCGGCCCGATCTGGTCCAGGCTCGAACCGTAGGCCACGAGTCCGAATCGTGAAACTCGGCCGTAAGTGGGCTTCAAGCCGACAACTCCGCAGAAGCTTGCGGGCTGGCGAATTGAGCCGCCGGTGTCAGAGCCGAGGGCTGCAAAACACAGCCGCCCCGCCACAGCAGCGGCTGGGCCGCCGCTGCTTCCGCCGGGCACACGAGAGGTATCCCAGGGGTTGACCGTCTGCTTAAGGCCCGAGTTCTCCGTGCTCGAACCCATTGCGAACTCATCCATATTCGCTTTGCCAACTATTACTGCATCGGCAGCCAACAGTTTTTCAACAACCGTGGCATTGTAAGGTGCGTGAAAATTTTCCAATATCTTTGAAGCACAGGTAGTAGCTCCGAAAGTAGTGCACATATTATCTTTTATTGCGAGAGGGACACCAGCCAGCTCCCCCACCACCTGTCCGGCCGTTAGCCGCCGGTCAACATCCGCAGCCGTTTCCAATGCCCTGTCGGGATAAGTGCTGATGTAAGCGCCAATGATTGGCTCAAGCTTATCTATCCTCTCAAAAACAGCTTTGGTCGCTTCGACACTGCTTATCCGGCCAGCCGAAATGCTATCGCGCAATTCTTTTGCACTGAGGTCTTCCATTACTACAATTCATCAATTATTTTTTCTTTTGACTTTTACGATGCTCAAGAAACCAATCATAAAGTTTCTGGTTATTATATGTTTCGGTCCAGGAGTCATGGCCGGCGTCGGGATAGATTGTTAATTTGACATTTCCGCCGCGATTCCTTATGGCATTGACCATTTCTTCAGATTCCTTGAGGGGAACGGTTTTGTCTTTTGCCCCGTGGAAAACCCAGATTGGAATATCCTTGAGTCTCATAGCCATCGCACGGCTACCGCCGCCGCAAATGGGCGCAATAGCAGCAAAACGCTCGGGATACGCAGAGGCCAAAGACCATGTGCCGTATCCACCCATGCTCAGACCCGTCAGATAAATCCTTTCCTTATCGACCTTATACCGAGATACGATATCATCCAAAAGGTTTATCAGGACTTCAACTTTTTCCGTCCACCAATCATCTTCGGGACATTGCGGAGAAACAACAATAAAAGGAAAATCTTTTTGGTCTTCTATTATCTTCGGCGGGCCGTGCACCTTTACCTTATTCAAATCACTGCCGCGTTCGCCGGCCCCGTGCAGAAACATAATCAAAGGCCATCGCTGCTTTTTTTTGCCGTAGTCTTCCGGCAGAAACAGCAAATAATTACAGCTTAAAGTTTTGGTTATTTCCTTTTCAAACATCTGAGAATGCTGACTACCGGGCGGAACAGGGCTCATTTTGCTTTTCTCCATCTGTGCACAACCAATTAACAACAAAGGTATAAATATAGAACATACTAACTTACTCGCCTTCATTTCTTAATACCTCCGAATATACTTTTTACTAACTCTCTCTTACGCACCGGAACTATCATCGAGTATTTTCGGCACTTTGAAAAACTCTCCATCCCGCTTCGGCGCGTTTGCCAATGCCTTTTCCGTTCCGAGCGATTCTTTGGCGATGTCCTCGCGGAAAACGTTACTAATCGGCAGACAATGTGCCAACGGCTCAACATCAGTGGTGTCAAGCTCATTCATCTTTTCCACGTAGTCAAGGATTGCGCTTAACTGACCTGTAAATTCCTGAATTTCCGCCTCGGTCAATTCCAGCCGAGATAATCTGGCAACCTTTGTGGCCTGCGCCTGGTCAATTTTTTCTGCCATTTTTCAATTCCTGAGATTCTTCCCCTTCGACTGCCCCTTCGGCTTCGCTCAGGGCAATCTTTTTTTCGCACAGGGCTAAAGGCTCTTTTCGCTCAGAATGACAATAATATTATAAAGAAAAAGCGAGGCAGAACCCGCCCCGCTACAAAGAAAAACCACTATGGAAAATGCTTTTGTCAGCCGGTGTCCTTCTCAGCGGGTTTGTAATTTCGCTTGGGGGGCTTTTGCACAAGGCCCATACGAATGGCTTTGGCTGAGACTTTAATTCGACAGACCTTGCCGTCAACGACAGCGCGGACCTTTTGTATATTCGGCTTAAACTTTCTCTTAGTAATGCCGGTAACTTTTCTACCAACACCGCCAAGATACTTGGCCTTACCCCGCCGGGCTATACTTCTGCCCGATACCGTTCGCTTACCGGTAAAGAAACATACTCTCGACATCAATTACACTCCTGTTTTATTTAATATAGGATGGTGTCTTACCACACCAAAACATATGAATATATAATTTTGCAGAAAAATTGCAAGACCAAACACAAGATTTAATGCAAAAAAGCATTCTATACCCAAAAAAGGCATTTTTTCAGGACAGGCTCTATACTCTACTCTACCGGTTTTGCATTTCGGCCGATATATCTTATAATTGGCTCGCTGTTTCGTAAATTTATGCGAGCAGCAATTTCTTAGGGTGATTTTGACGGATATGACTTTATGAATATTTTGGGAATATCGGCCTTCTACCATGACAGTGCGGCAGCGCTTGTGCGGGACGGTGAAATTATCGCCGCCGCCCAGGAGGAGCGATTTACAAGAAAAAAGCACGACAACCAATTTCCGTCAAATGCGGTGGAGTATTGCCTCGGGGCAGGGAACCTCACTGCCGAACAGCTCGATTATGTGGTTTTCTATGAGAAGCCGCTTCTTAAATTCGAAAGGCTTCTGGAAACCTACATTGGTTATGCCCCCCGAGGTTTTAACCAATTCCTTATGGGTATGCCGTTGTGGCTTCGTCTGAAGCTGCATTTGCCCCGGGAAATGGACAGGGCTTTGCACAACAAGTACAAAGGCCGCTACGTTTTCACCGAACACCACGAATCCCATGCCGCAAGTGCCTTTTTCCCCTGCCCTTTTGATGAGGCTGCTATTCTGACAATGGACGGCGTCGGCGAATGGGCAACGGCCAGCTTCGGCACCGGCAGGGGCAATAAAATCGAATTGACACACGTGATGCATTTCCCTCATTCGCTCGGGCTGCTTTATTCCGCTTTTACATACTTCACCGGCTTCCGGGTCAACTCGGGGGAATACAAAATGATGGGCCTGGCACCGTACGGCGAACCAAAATACTATGAGCTCATATTAGATAAATTAATCGACCTTAAAGAGGACGGCTCATTTCGGCTGGACATGTCATATTTTCCCTACTGTCATAAAACTGTAATGACCAGCCCGAAGTTTGAAAGGCTCTTTGGCGGTCCACCCCGCAAGGCCGAATCACCCCTGACCCAGCGGGAAATGGACATTGCAGCGTCCATCCAGGCCGTTACCGAAGAGATTATGCTGCGGGCCGTCAGGCATGTGCATCGTCGAACAGGTATGAAGAACCTTGTATTGGGCGGCGGTGTGGCTCTTAATTGCGTTGGGAACGGCCGTATTTTGCACGAAGGCCCATTCAATAAAATCTGGATTCAGCCCGCAGCCGGAGACGCCGGCGGGGCGCTGGGGGCAGCTCTGTTTGTATGGTACCAACTGTTAGGTAATGAACGGACAGTTGACAGCCAGGACAAACAGCAAGCATCCCTGCTTGGTCCTGCTTACAGTAATGAACAAATCCGGTTATTTCTCGATTCTGTCAACGCAAAGTATCACATCTACACCGACGAAAAACAATTATTAGACAAAGTTACTGATTTGATAAACGAAGGCAAAGTAATCGGCTGGTTCCAGGGCCGGATGGAGTTTGGGCCCCGGGCATTGGGCAACCGCAGCATTATCGGTGACGCCCGCAGTGAAGAGATGCAGTCGATAATGAATCGCAAGATAAAATTTCGTGAATCCTTCCGTCCCTTTGCGCCCTGTGTGCTTCGGGAGGATGTGGGGGATTATTTTCAGATGAGAGCAGAAGAAGACAGCCCATATATGCTGTTAGTCGCATCTATTCAAGAGAAGAAGCGCTTAACGCCGGATGTGCCGATTGAATCACTTAAAGGACTGGAAAAACTAAAGGTCAAACGCAGCGTTGTACCGGCTATTACCCATGTGGATTATTCAGCACGCATCCAGACCGTCGATTCGCAGCGTCATCCAAAACTGCACCGTCTTATGAGTTTATTTAAGGAAAAAACCGGCTGTCCGGTGATTATCAATACAAGCTTTAACATCCGGGGCGAACCGATTGTGTGCTCGCCGGAACATGCGTACCGCTGCTTTATGGCAACTAATATGGATGTTTTGGTGATCGAAAATCAGATGCTCTACAAAGAAGAGCAACCACAGGCAAAACAGCATGAAATAGACGAATATAAAGCCAAGTTTGAATTGGATTAGTTTATAGGCCAGAGGAGAATAATATAAGATGTCTTTAGTAGAGATAAACTGGCATCCGAAACGAAAGCAACTGCGAAGTTTTGGTAAAATCGCCCTGATAGTAACGGCCATTATTTCCTTGTTATTATATGTGCTGAAAGGAGCTGCAATTCCATGGGCCTTAGCAATCTTTGCCGTTGGTTTTACTATTTTTCTGAGCAGCTTGATATCCTCCAGAGTTACCAGAATGATTTATGTTGTTCTGACGGCTGTGACGTTTCCGATAGGTTTGGCAGTTAGCTTCCTATTGCTGGCAATATTTTACTTTCTGCTGCTGGCGCCGCTGGGACTTATCTTTCGCTTAATCGGCCGGGATACACTCTGTCGTAAGTTTGATTCAACGGCAGAGAGCTATTGGCTCAGCAGACGAGAGCCTGAGAATCCAGAGCAGTACTTCCACCAGTTCTGACAAATTTGGAGAATATGAATGTCTAAGAATTCTCGACAGGATAAAACCAGCGGATTTAGCAAGCTGGCACAAAAAAAACGAACCCCCTTGCTCGTAGAGTTTTGGTTTTTCCTCAAACACAATAAAAAGTGGTGGCTGTTACCCATATTGATTATACTGCTTCTTCTGGGTTTGCTCGTACTATTGGGCGGCACAGCAATAGCGCCATTTATTTACCCGCTCTTCTAAATCAATTGCCTTTTTTCAAGATAGTCTCAAGCACTCTACGTATTCTGGGGGAGTTCGGGTCTATCTGTAAGGCGGTTTTAATTTCCATGAGCGCCTCCTGTCTATGCCCCTGCCTATCTAAAAGAACACCCAGGTTGCAGTGCAGAATCGAGCTATCCGGCGTAAAGACCAACCCCCTGCGATATATTTCAACAGCTTGCTCAACCTTACCCTGCTTGTACAGTATTTCCGCCAGATTGTTATATGCCGGTACGCGGTCGGGCTGTAATCGAATTGTTCTGGAATAATATTCTACGGCCTTGTCAATCCTACCCTGCTTCTGATATGCCCACGCCAAGTAATAGTGGGCATCGGCGGAGGTAGGTTTGATTCTTATCGCTTCCCGATACTGAGCGACAACTTCATCAAGGTCGCCCAGTCCGCGTGAGACCGCCCCCAACGCGGTGTGCCCTAAATAAGAATGGGGCAAACACTTCAACACCAAATGATACTGTTCAGCCGCTGTTTGATAGTCTTTTAAATCTTCTGCTAATAATTTGCCATATTTGAAACACAATCGAAAGTCAGAGGGTGTCTTCTGAATTGCCTGACGATACTGAACTGCAGCTCTCGCAAGGGCTTCCGGAGCAAGATAAATTCTAAGAGCTTCGATATCCTGCTCCATTTGCTTGACACGCTCCTTATAGTAGAGCTGGTTGGTGAACGGAGGTTTCCTGATGAAGCCGTTAAGAATCTTATCAGCAATCTGGTGCCGGTCCCAATCGGTGTAGGCCAGGCGTTCGGCACACTCTTCTTCGGTTAATATCTGACGTCTATCAGCATTTTGACGCTTTTTCCACTCCGGAGGAAACATCTTTTGCACTTGTTCAAAAATTGTTTTAGCCAGAAGATAATTGCCTTTGAAATTCAAATGTACATGCTCATAAAACAGCTCTCCGCCGGGAGTCGCATTGGGGCTGTTCTTTTCAAAAACCCCAGTTGCATCCACCAGGTAAATGCCTTCGGCGGTTTTGTCCTTGGCTACGTCGCGAATAATCTTGTTGATGCGTGTATCCGCACGGAATCTAAGTGTATCCTGCTCACGTGCACGAATATATCTTTCAAGGGCTTTGTCAAACTCGGCCAAAGCCCAATAACAGCGACCGAGGCGAAATTGCAGGTCAGCGTAATAATCATCGATTTCAGCAGCATCCAAGTAGCATCTTAGAGCCTCGGCATACCGGCCAGCCGTTTCGTATGCTACTGCCTGCCGGTAAATTTCGTCCCACTTTTCCCTCTCTATCCGGGTTAAATCCAGCCGATGTAAAGAAGCAAATGGCGGACTATCTTTCAGATTGCTGCCCACCGTACAAAAAATGAGCTTGGCTCGGCTTTTACAGGCCACACGCCCAATATCTTCCAAGTTTCTTTGAAAATTTTGATAGACTGTCTCCAAAAGGGGGGCATCCGGTCGTATCTGGTTTTTGAGAAACATCCCCATTCCACGCCAAACCTTAGGACTGTCCCTTTCAGCACTTACTGATTCGATTAAGTTAGTCAACAACTGTCCCAGCCTGGTAGCTTTAAGCGCTATGGCGGTACGGATGACAGACAAGTTGGCCAAAGGCATAGTGAACACGGTTCCCGCCCCATAGGGTCCAGTTACTTCATTGTTGCCGAGATATACGATAAACAGGTCGGGAGCATGGCGAGCACAATCTTTTGCTATCTCCAAGACCACATGGGAGTTGATAGCGGTCATCGCAGTGTTAATAAGCTCAAAGTTCACCGACGGATACTCCTCCTGCAGCATCACCCGTAGAATCCGTCCAAAACAAAATGCAGGGTCCGGCTCACCCTGAGCAGCGGAAGCACCCAGGACAAAAATTCGATAAGTATCGTCCGGCTTGTCGGCAGAAAAAATGAATGGCTCAGATTCACGTGCTATGTTTCGGGGAAAGAAACGCCAGCCAAATTTGACGTTGTCACAGTAAGCATCTCTTCCGTCTATTTCACATTCAACAACGGCAGCGGCAGGGAAACCGTAACCAATTATACGCAGAGACAACTCCACGAACAACAACAGCAGAACCGGAATAACGGTAAGGGCAATAATGCGAAACAGCCAGAGACGCCAACCGGTTACTACCTGCGGTGCCACTTTTTCCCTATCTTTTTGTTTACCTTCACTCTTGGAGGATGAAATAGTTCTTTTCTCCGTCGGCGAACACCTTTCGGTTTTGCGCCGTAAGATATGTCTTTTAGCACCTGATGAGGATTTCTTGTCCTTTTTTCTACGTTTGGCACGCATCGTTTAACCCCGGTAATCGTGTTTTTTTATCTGGCAGAAAACGGTTTTTTTCAAAGGCGCGCTTGATATTTCATCGGCTTATGTGTATCAGCCGATTAATCAGTGGCGTTTTCCAATATAAATTTCAGTACTTTACGTGTCTTGATGGAATTAGGGTCTATCTGTAAAGCGGTACGAAGCTCTTTTAGAGCCTCGTCTCTGTGTCCTTGTTCTTCCAACATAATGCCCAGATTGTAATGCAGGTCTAAATCATCGGATACGAGTATCAAGCCATTGCGATATGTTTGAACCGCTTCGCCGAGCTTGCCCTGCTGGAACAGCACTGTTGCCAGATTATTGTATGCTTGTGCCAGATCCGGCTTTAGTCGAATCGCTTTAGAATAATTTTCAACAGCCTTGTCGAGCCTGCCCTGAACGTGATATGCCAATCCTAAATTGAAATATGCATCAGCAAAGAAGGGATAGATTCGTACTGCCTCTATATTATGAGTGATAGCCGCATCCGAGTTTCCTTGTTTGCCAAATAATAATCCTAATTTGGCATAAGCCTCGTAACGATGCGGCACATAATTCAGAACCAAACGATACTGCTCGGCGGCTGTGTTGTAGTTCCCCAAATCTTCGAGTAATTCGCCGTATTTCCAATGCAGCCACCAGTCTGAAGGTGTTTGCTGAATTGCCCAGCGATATTGACTTTCAACTTCATTAAGAACCTCCGGTGAAAGATTAGCCTTTAGAGCCTCGATTTTTTGCTCTATTTGCCTGACCCGTAGCTCATGGTAGAGCTGGTTGGTGAACGGTGCCTGCTTTATGAAGCCCTCGAGAACCTCATCGGCAATCTTGTATCGGTCCCAATCCGTGTACGCTAAATGTCGCGCACATTCTGCCTCGGTTGGGAACGGACGCTCATCTGCCTCGTAACGTTTTATCCGCTGCGGAAGTATCTCTTCGACCTGCGTGAAAATTACCTTGGCCAGAAGATAATTACCGCTGAAATTCATGTGGACATGCTCATAAAAAAGCTCTTCGCCGGGAATTTCATGGGGACTGTTTTTTTCAAATGTTCTCACAGCATCAACCAAGTAAACACCTTCAGCAGCTCTATCGCAAGCTTCATTACGAATAATCTCATTGATACGATTATCAGCTCGAAAGCGAAGTGTATCCAGCTCACGTGCTTGAATATATCTTTCCCTGCTCTTTTCATACTTGCCCATAGCCCAGTAACACCGCCCCAGCCGAAACTGCAGGTCGGCATAACAACTGTCAATTTCAGCAGCAGTCAAGTAGCGTTCCACCGCCTCGGCATAATTGCCGTCTGTCTCATATTCGACCCCTTGCTGATAAATCTCGTCCCAGCTTTTCTTCTCAGTATCTATTAGATTCGGCCGATGTAGCGATGCGAACGGCGGGCTGTCCTTCAGGTTGGCGGGGACCGTGCAAAAAATTATACTTATTCCGCTCTTGCAGGCAAGGCGACGAATATCCTGCAGGTTCCTTTGAAAGTGCCGGTACACGATTCCCAGGTTAGTGTCGTTCGCTCTTACCTGCTCTTCGAGAAACATTTTCATTCCGCGCCAAAACCTGGGAAGGTCCTTTTTAACACCTACCGATTCGACCAAGCTGGTTAAGAGCTGGCCCAGCCTGGTAGCTTTAATCGCGATCCCGAAGCGGATGAGAGACAGATTGGAACTAATCGGCGTAAAGACGGTTCCCGCCCCGTATGGGCCGACCACCTCGTTGTTGCCGAGGCATACGATAAACAAATCGGCTTGATGTCGTGCGCAATCGTCGGCGATTTCCAGAACCACATGGGAGTTTATGGCCGGCATCGCAGCGGTAATGACTTCAAAATTCGCTTGTGGATACCGTTGACGCAGCATTACCTGTAGAATCCGTCCGAAACAAAACGCTCCGTCCGGCGTACCTGCCGCAGCGGAAGCACCCAGCACAAAGATTCGATAAGTATCGTTCGGTTTATCCGCAGGAAAAACAAACGGGTTGGCCATTCTGGCAACGTTCGGGTGAAAGAACCGCCAGGCAAATTTGGAATTGCTGCGGTAAGAGGCCTTGTCGTTTACTTTGCATTTGATGGTAGTGGTTGTGGGGAAGCCGAAGCCGACTATGCGCAGGGTAATCTCCAGCAGCAAGAATAAGAGGGCCGGAATCACGGTAACAGCAATAACACGAAACAGCCAGAGATGCCAGCCGGTTATTGGCCCGGGGAGCTTACTTTTTCTATTCTCCTTTTTTTCTTTGCTCCGGGAAATAACTTTTTTATCCTTCGATGAGTGCGTTCTGATTTTGCGTTGCCTTGTGCCTCTTTTAGCATGTGAAATTGATTTTTTATTTTTCGCCCGGCGTTCAGCACTCATTCATTCAATACTTTCAATCTTGCTTTTAGATGAGAAAAGTGTTATTCAAAGGCACTATCTATTTTCAATCGGCTTTTGTGTATCGGCCGATTAGTCAGCGGCAGCTTTCTTAAGGTAGTCCACTTCAGCCCCGGTCAGGATTTTGAATTTGCCGACGCCGAGGCCTTGTGTGGTGAGCTTGCCGATTTGTGTTCTTGTCAGCGATTTTACCGGTAAGCCAATTTTTGCCAACATTCTGCGAACCTGGCGGTTAAGGCCCTGCCGAATGGTAACTTCGAGCATGGATTCTTTATGTCCGCGTCTGAGTATTTTTACCGACGCCCTGCCGGTCTTGCCCTCTGCTAACCAGATTCCTCTTTTTACCTTTTCTATTTGTTCCGGGGCAATTTCACCCTTGACCCTGACAACGTAAGTTTTAGCCAGTTCATATCTGGGATGCGTTAACCTGTTTGCCAATTCGCTGTCGTTGGTCAGAATAATCAAGCCTGTGGTATCGGCATCGAGTCTGCCGACACAAAAGATACGTTCGCTGATATTGACAAGGTCTATGGCCTTTTTTCTGCCCTGGGGGTCATAGTTAGTACAAATCACGCCTTTAGGCTTATTCAAAAGAAAATATACTTTCCGTGCAGGGCGAATCTTTTTGCCGTTTACGGTTATGAAGTCTTTTTCGGGGTCAACAAAGGCCGGCAGCTTATCCACCAGCTTGCGATTGACGCGGACAACTCCATCGAGTATTAACTCCTCGCATTTTCTACGCGAATCGACACCGGCCGCTGCCAAAACCTTTTGTAATCTTTGTTCAGTCATAATTATTTATTCGCATCCTGTAAATCATAAATCAGGCGTTTTGGCCTGATACGATATACGAAATACGAATTTAATAAGTCCAAGTGTTAATACTGTGTTTTACAAATAATGCGAATATATGAAAAAAAGTATTTCTAAAATAGATTTCTCCACTGCGCGATGCTATGCATCGCTTCGGTCGAAATGACAGTATAGTCGTGGAACTTATGAAATGCTGTACCAGCAAAGCTAATACCGAGCTTGTCGGCATAAATAATACCAATACATCCGATGACCCAAATTATAAAGCCAATCTGAAACGGCAAATCAGTGAGAATAAGCTGTACAGGGTCCGAATATTTGCCCGTTTGTATCAGCGCACTAAAACGGAAGATGCAGTACAAAACCAAGGGTGTAGTATAGACAAGGTTATTAGTTCCGAAAATCCGAAATGTTCTGTCATCCATAGCATAAAGCAGAAAACATACAACCGCCAGGCCGCTGGTTACATCGAGCATATGTGCCAGCAGCTCGGGTGTATAGCCGGCTAATGTATTGCGAAACGACTCGCTGTCTTCCTGTAGCTGGGCAATTTCACTGCGACGTTTGCCAAAGGCCAGAAACAGACATAAAGCAAATGTGCAGATAATCAGCCAGGGCGAGATAAACACTTCCACCACAACGGCTCCGGCAACAGCCCGCAGGCAAAAACCAACCGATATCACAACGCAATCCAGAATCATTATTCTTCTTAGCAAAAGCGAATAGAGAATCATCAGCCCGATATACGTCAGGATGACAATTGCAAAGGTCCGGCTAAGCATGAAACTACCAATAATCGCAACCACGGCACACAGAATAGAAAGCACAAGGGCTGAACCAATTGTTACGCTGCCCGCAGCGATGGGTCTCTTACATTTTTCCGGATGGATGCGGTCGCTGTTACGGTCAATTATGTCGTTGAGGATATAAACGGCCGAAGCAGCCAGGCAAAAGCAACAAAAACCACCAATCGCCCCGCCAACAGCCGAAGGCACAACAAGTTTTTGCCCGAATACAAGGGCTGCAAAAACGAACATATTTTTGGTCCAGTGCAAAGGACGCATTATCTGCAAATATTTCATAGCTGCCCTTTCAGCATTTGGTTAAACACATAGTGTATAGTGGACGGCGTTTAGGTTTTTCCCCTGTCTGCCATGCCTATTTTATTATCGACATTACAGACAGTAATGTGCAACATTATAGTATTAGCAATTTGCAGCGTAAAATAGTAAACTATGCTGTTGTTAGAAAGTTTTTAGACAATCAAAACGATTCGTCATTCCCGCGAAAGCGGGAATCCAGAAATAATACGATTTGAGGCGGAGCCTCAATTAGATTATTGTCTAAAAACTTATTCAAGGTAGCTTAGGCAAAACAAAGGGATATTCTTTGGGGATTGCAGACCTGCTATGAAAAAGAAATTTGATGCCGTAAAATTTCAGCGGAAGGTTCGCGAAGAATTGAGCAAAAAGTATTGTTCTAATCGACATGCTTTTCTCCGTGAACTCAAAGAAAAATATGGCACCCTCCAAAAACAAAAGACCAGCATATAAGAAAATCACACAACAGCTTTCCACTACCTCAAATTCAGCGGTAGTTGAGGATATATTGAAAAATCTATAAACGTGACCTTCGCCGAAAAAAATATGATAACGACTGTTGTTTTCGATTTAGATGACACTCTTTACGATGAAATCGAGTACTGCAAAAGCGGCTTTGCCAGCGTAGCTGAGTTTCTGGCCAATCTGCCTGAACCCCGCCCATCATCGATGGGCGAGGGTGAAGCTCCCCCTGCCGAGCGTATTTCTGCTGTTCTCTGGGAGCAGCTCACCGCCGGCAATCGCACAAAGACATTCAATGCAGCCCTCGATGAGCTTGGTATGGGCTATGACGAAGAGCTTATCGGCAAGCTAATAGAGATTTATCGCAACCATAAGCCCAAAATAACACTTCCGCAGGACAGCCGGGACGTTCTTTGCGAACTAAGCACAAAATACACGTTAGCCCTGCTGACGGACGGCTTTCTGCCCGCCCAAAAATTAAAAATGCGGGCATTAGGAATCGAAAAATATTTTAAGCTCATAGTCTATACCGAACAGCTCGGCAGGGAATGCTGGAAACCGTCCCCGGCCGGGTTTGAAAAAATAATGCAGAGCCTAAAGGTTGAGCCGGAACATACGGCTTATGTCGCTGATAACGAAAAAAAGGATTTTATCGCTCCGAACAAATTAGGTTTTTCTACCATCCAGCTAATTCGCCCTGCCCGCATACACAGAACCGTCTGTGGGGAATCCGGGGCCGCTGCACAACATACAATAAGCGAAATCAGCCAATTATCCGGCCTTTTGGAGAAACTTTGAGACTATCGTTTCCACTATCCGCCCCAGTTAGAGTCGAGCCGGCCCGTCAGGGCCCTGCCGGGCTCAAGGCCGTTCTGCCGTAAAAACGCTTCTCTATCAGCTTTTTTTGTTGACTCAAAAGCTTTTGGGGGCTATAATAAGTTTTGAGGGCCCCCGCAAGGCGGGAACCCAAAACAAGCTATTAAGGGTGATTTTACTGTATATCTGAGGAGTTATACTATGCCAGCACGCAGGAGAAAGCAAACCAACGTTATGCTCTACACACTAATAACCTTTGTCGGGCTTTTTATTGTCGCAACAACTATTGCGGTTATTTACTATGTCGATGCCGAGGATAAAAAGACCAGACTGGCCGATATACAAAACCAGATTGACGACCTTGCCGACAGCAAGGAACGAACCGCATTGGGAACAATAGTAGGCACAAAAGCAAGCCGAAAGAGCTGGCTGGGCACAATGGTCGAGCATCTTGACGGAACTACATCTCGAATCGTCGGCGGGGTGCCTGAAACGACATCGGCTGAAGCCAAAATGAACAACGTCAACACAAAAGTTGGAAACGCACTAAAGTCAGCCCAAGAGCATATCAATATTGCAGACCCCAATACAATCGGACTTGTCCAAATAATTGGGGACCTAACGGCAGAGCTGGAAAACACCAAAAAGGCCAAGCTTGACACACAGAAGCAGCTTAATGACCTCGAACAAAAATTTGAGAGCGCGAATAAAGCCTATTCCGAAAGAGAACAAATAATCCAGGACGAGAAAAACAAACTACAACAGCAGGTCAGCAATATTCAGGCAGACTACAATGACCTTCAGGTTCGTCTGGAACAGAGCACCGATGAGCAAGTTGACACTTATAGGAAACAATTAGAGGAAGCAAGAGTTAATTTAAAAGCACTGAATGCCGAGCTGCTTAAAACTCGGGCGGAATTGAAAATGTCTGTGGATATTATGAAACGTGCTCAGCAGGAGGTTATGGATATTAAGCCGCCGCCGGACCATGAGGTGCTGGCACAGAAACCCGACGGAAGAATAATATTGATTGACGACCAGGCCAAGGTGGTTCATCTGAATATCGGCAGCAACCAACATGTTTATCGAGGTTTAACCTTCACGGTTTATGACAGAAGCGGCCCCATCCCGAAGGACGGCAAAGGAAAGGCTGAAATCGAAGTATATGATGTAGCGGAAACTTACTCTGCAGCACGCATTACACGTTCAGAAGCAAAAAGACCCATATTACAAGGTGATATTGTTGCAAATTTAATCTGGGATAGTGACAAAGCAAATGTTTTTGTGGTTGCCGGCGACTTTGACCTCGATAACGATGGAAACTTTGACTCTAACGCTATCGAGAGGATAAAAGCACTTATCGAAAAATGGGGAGGCAGGGTTGCCGATACCATTTCCATCGACACAGATTTCCTGCTGCTTGGCGGACAGCCCCAGGTCCCACAACAGCAGCCAACTTTTGAAGAACGGGAACTGGACCCTGGAGCAATGCAAAGATACGAGGCCTTATTGCAAAGACTCAACTATTACAATCAGCTCCAGAGCCAGGCACAGGCCCTTTGGATACCGGTATTCAGGTACGAAAGGTTCCTCTATTTTATCGGCTACAAAGGACAGATAAGTCAGGCCGGCGCCTTTTAGTAAACAAAGAATTGTGCTGCGTCGTCCACGACTTACAACTAACATCAAGAAAGTATTCACTTTTTAAATGACGGGTCACGAGAAACACACTTCGAATCTGGCTCGACACCAATCGAGGCAACGAAAATCTCACCTGTATATTCAACTGCACTTTTAGAAGCAAAGCCCTTTTTGACCGCAACGAAAGTTACGGTATAGTTCGCCCTGATAGCAGCACCGAGCGGCTGACCGCTATCACAATCTAAGCCGGATGGAATATCCACCGCCAAAATGGGACAATTACAGGCATTTATACTCTCTATCAACTGCTTATAATCATCACTTAACTGCCCGCTTAACCCCGTGCCGAACAGGCCGTCAACGAGCATATCAGCATCGGCGGCAAAGGCTTTAACCCGGGCGGGCACATCGCCATCTCTTAGATTTAATTGTTCGATTGGCAGGCCTAACCGCTCTAAAATATCGAGATTTATCTTCGCATCGCCTTTGACCTTCTCGCGGTCGCCGCATATCACCACGATAACTTCAAAACCGCTGTTCCCCATGTAAGAAGTCCCGCAAGGGACGCCTTGCGGCGGGGTCTCCGACAAAAGGTGCCTGGCAATTACGTACCCATCGCCGCCGTTGTTTCCGGTGCCGCAGAATATACAGACTTTTGGATGGGCAATGTCTTTCAACTTGTCTTTAATCAGCTCGGCACAACTGCGCCCTGCGTTCTCCATCAAAACCACACCCGGTATGCCAATTGTGTTTATCGCCCAGGAGTCAACCGCACGAACCTGCTCTTTTGTCATCGAAACAAATTTTTTATCCGGAGAATATCTTTCCATAATGACCTATTGTACATTCTAAACTTGGCCTTTCAACTGTGCTCACCGCACGAGGAAAACTGCGTGGCAGGCAGGGTAAACTCTGTCGAAGGATATGAAATCTCAGCGTGATTATTAGGCAGAGCTATTGTTTCTGTGCACTGTCTCCTAGCCTTTATTATCTGGCTGTTGCTATTATTCACAAACAGTACTTCTCTTTTAGCTCCGAGTAGCGGCAAACGAGAAGTAGAGCGCTTCCGATAATGAAAAGGCCTGCTCTGACAAGAGAGATGATTCTCCCTTGGTCTCTCCATTCGTTTGAGTATAGCGCAGCATTCCAGAGGTGAAGAAGGCGGTTCTGAATTCCGTGAAGTTCACCATACAAATCCTGCCTGTTGGCATAATCCTCTAAGAAGATTTGCCAGCACGCTGATCCGAGAATAAGAGACGCAGCTACGATCTCGAGCCAAAGACGGGTTTTTTTGTTCCTCATGCTATGTCCTGACCTATTGTTTATATGGTTTCCGCATAACGAAAAACTCAGCGACACCGAGTTCAGCCGCTACTTTGTTTCAACAATCCGCATGGGTAGCTTGAAAAAACCTGCTCATCCTACGGCTACGGCTTATAC
>JBAQFY010000350.1:0-1702 GCA_049287505.1 Sedimentisphaerales bacterium
CTCAAACATGAGGTTAGCAGGAGCAACTATTCCGCATGTCTTTTTGTAGTTTGTATTCGACACTATCGACAAGGGCCTGCCACGATGCTTCGATGATGTTCTCGGAGCAGCCGACGGTGCCCCAGATAGAGCTTTTGTCCCGTGACTCAATTATTACACGCACACGGGCAGCAGTTCCGGCCTTTGCATTGACTACCCGAACCTTGTAATCAATCAGGTGAACATCCTTTATACTCGGATAAAAATTCTCCAGCGATTTTCGCAAAGCAGCATCAAGTGCATTGACCGGGCCGTCACCCTCGCCAACAACGTGCTCGATTATGCCGTCCGGCCGAATGAGTTTGACCGTCGCCTCGGTAACCATATCGCCTGAGGCGCGTTTCTCAACAATTGTATGATACTTCACAAGCTCAAAAGATGGCCTATACGTACCCATAATCTTTTTGACAAGCAGGTCAAAACTGGCGTTTGCGGCTTCGAATTGATAGCCCAGGTTCTCAAGCTCCTGAACACGGGTGAGTATCTTCCGGGCTAACATCTTATCCTCATCTATCTTTGCCTTTTCCAGCTCAGCCAAGACAGTTGATTTGCCGCTTAGCTCAGATATAAGAAACCGCCTTTCGTTTCCTACAAGTCCCGGTGCAATGTGCTCATAAGTGCGTTTGCTTTTTCGCAGGGCGTCCACGTGCAGACCGCCCTTATGCACAAAGGCGCTTTCGCCAACATAAGGCATATTCATCACAGGCGTCAGATTACCTATTTCAAAAACGTAGCGAGATACTTCGGTCAGGGTCTGGATTTTTTCCGGGCTAAGAACATCGAAGCCCATCTTAAATGCAAGGTTTGGTACGACCACGCACAAATTTGCATTTCCGCACCGTTCGCCCAGGCCGTTAATTGTGCCCTGTACGTGTCGGGCACCGGCTCGAACCGCAGCGAGGCAGTTGGCCGTGGCGCAGTCGGTATCATTGTGGGTGTGAATCCCAACCATCATCGTGTTGAAACTCTTGCAGACAGTCTTCGTAATTTCGTACACTTCGTCGGCCAGAGAACCGCCGTTAGTATCGCAAAGCACGAGCACATCGGCACCGGCCTGGGCAGCAGCGGCTAAAACCTTCATCGCATATTCCGAATTTTTCTCGTAGCCGTCATAGAAGTGTTCGGCGTCGAAAATAGTCTCCAGGCCATGTTTTTTAAGATACTCGACAGACTCAGCGCAAATAGTAAGGTTCTCATCGAGTGAGCAGCCCAGGACGTCCGTTACGTGCATGTCCCAGGCTTTGCCAACCAAAGTAGCGACCTGCGTTTTACAGGCAAGCATTGCGTTCAGCGAGGCATCATCTGAAACGCTTGAATCGGCTCTGCGAGTGGTTCCGAACGCTACAACTTTTGAATTCTTTAAACCCAGTTTGGCGACCTCGGTAAAGAATTGCATTTCCTTCGGGTTGGAAGCAGCATATCCACCTTCAATATATTCGAGGCCAAGCTCGTCGAGGCATTTAGCGATTGCAAGCTTGTCTTCCAGCGAGAAACTGACGCCCTCGGCCTGCATACCATCACGAAGGGTTGTATCATAAAGCTTTATTTTTCCCATCGGTTCGTATCTCACATTCGGACTATTGGTCTATAACACGATAAATGCTTGGCGGTAGGGGTGGTTCGTGAACCACCCCTACCGCCGTCAAATTAGACGTTACAGAAC
>JBAQFY010000351.1:0-2369 GCA_049287505.1 Sedimentisphaerales bacterium
TTGCAAGCGGGCCGATGCTGCCTTCCACGTCATCCAACACGACATAAGGCCGGACTGATGAGTATATTCACAAAACGTGTCGAGGTTCAGGAGCTTAGGAAACAGACCGCCATGCTCACCGATCAGGTGAAGAAGTACAAAGAGGTCCAGGAGCTTCTTGTCAAAGACATCCTTACGCTCCGGGAAGTGACGACGGCTTATAAGGGTAATGAATATCCGGAATATGCATCAGCGGTCAAGGCCATTGCTGATAAGTACAACAACAAAGCCGACTGGGGATGCACGCAGACTGGGACGATTGTCGACTTGCGCGCCGCCTTCATCCTGGGCGAGGGCGTAAGGGTTGTGCATACGACGCAGACGCGGGCGGAGGCTAAGCGGGAGCTCCAGTGGGTGACTGATTTTCTCGACTACAACGACCTTGACGGCGAGATGGCTCAGGAGATCGCCAAGGAAGCGGAGATCGAGGGCAAATGCGCCATTCGCCTTTTCTACGATGATGAGCCGTGGAAGGACTGGCCGGGGATGGTATCGGCGCGATTCCTGTCGTGGCTGTCGAAGAAGTATACGGTCACGACCGATCCCAATGATTATTTTTGGTACAAGCTCATTGAATGGCAGGCGACGGGAACGGCCTCGGCGGGGAAGATTGAGGAGCCTGAATTCATCTACAAAAAATTCGGCGGGCGCATCAGTGAGCCCAATGAGGCACAGCCCAAGATCATGAAGTGCCTAACCATTGTAGATAGGCTTGACAAGGCACTCCGGGATTTGCGGGAAATCAACCATCTATTTGCTTCGCCGACGGCCGATTTTGAATGTGATGATGCCCAACAGACGGAAAAGCTTTCTGCCTTTATTAAGGACACAAACTGGAAAATTGGCAAGGCCATTATCCATACGGGCCGCTTCAGCCTCAAGGGGCCGGACCTGAGCGGCGTTGAGAACCTTATCGCCGAGATTGAGCTTTGCGTCAAGATGATAAGCGGGACGACGGGGATACCGATACATTTCCTGGGCCTACTGGACCTGCTTAAGAACCGGGCGACCGGTGACAATACTCGAGAACTCGTCATGGCGGCGACGACGCGGGAGCGGCATACCTGGCTCGGCGTATTCAATGAGCTTATGGACAAGGCAATGATGCTATTTAATTCCAAGGTCAATGCGCAGAAATCGAAGGAAAAGCAACTGGATCCGATGAAGATCAAGGTGGAGATCCCACTTATTACGCAGGAGCATTTCGATAGGCTCGAAAAGGTATATATCCCGGCGGCGCTAGGCGGGATCATCAGCAAGGAATTCGTGGCATCGCAGATACCAGGGGTGGACATGGAGGCGGAGGCGGAGAAGAGGCAGGAGCGCGAAATCAGCGAGGATGCGGCGGCCAAGCGGGAGCTTGCGCTTATCAAGGCGCAGGCTATGCAGGAGCCGAGGGCGGAGGAAGATGAGGAATGATACGCACGGTGACCACGTCCAGTCTCGCCAAGCGCACCTGCCCCAAGTGCGGCCATCGGATCATGCGGATAAAACGTGCCTGCTGCGCGGAGAGGCGACGCGGAATCAAGGCATACGCGAAATGCCGGAAATGCGGGTATAGAGAGACGATAAGATGATGAAATGGATTATCGCTGCAATCGCCGTCGAGGCTGTGGTGGAGATCCTCATCCACTCTGAGCTTTTTGCCTGGCTCCGGCGGTTGAATATCCCGCTATTCAATTGTGCCTGGTGCCTCAGTGTATGGGTTGCAACGGGGGCATTCATCCTTCTGCTCCTTGGGCTGTGGTGGTTGATGATTCCCCTTGTGATCAGCCGGATGAGCAACCTTTTCCATGAGATATTTGCGAGAGTTCGAGGCTAGAGATGCCCTATACGGAAATCACAGAGCAGATGGTTGACGGCAAGCGCAAATGGTGTTTCCGAAACAAGGAAACGGGCCAACGGATATGCGCCGATACCCGCGAGAAGGCGGTTGCGGCAATGCGGGCGAAATATGCTCATCACACAGAGGAGATGAAGTATCTCGACCCGAAACAGAATCGGATGATTCGGATTAAGGAGGACTGATGCTTTCAACAAACAAAACCCAGCCCAAATTCGACGACACGCCGAAGAAGCTGAAGGTGCTGACTACGAACAAGGTTAGGATCAAAACCGAGGCAGAAATGGCGGCAGCGGCAAAGGCTCAGATCGAAGCGCTCCGGCCCCATGTCCAGCCCAGGGAGACGCATACATACGGCGGCCCGATGCTGACCACGGCCAACATGGGAGATCGGGTATTGAACGAGAAGCGCAAGGCACTGATGGCGAAGGTGAAGGCGGTGAAACGATCCGCCGTTCAGACCCCAGCGAAACCCGAGAAGAAACGC
>JBAQFY010000352.1:0-59214 GCA_049287505.1 Sedimentisphaerales bacterium
CTTTACCAGTTTATGCGGGGCGGGCTGAGTCTCAGGGTCAAAGACTATCTGGGTAAGACCTTCTCTGTCGCGAAGGTCGATGAATACCAGATTGCCGTGGTCGCGATATGAATGGACCCAGCCAGCCAGTGTTACCTCTTTTCCAGCATCATCAAGCCGAAGCTGACCGCAATTATGTGTCCTTTTGAGCATAACAAATTCCTAAAAATATTAGATAAAAAAAGCAAAAAATAGTAGCTCTTTTCAACCCATGATTTCTCCATAATCCACCTGAATTTCATTCTTAATCTTTTCGTAATATATGACCTTAACCGCTATATCCTCTCGGAGTGCAGCCTTAATTTTATAAGTCTCTGGTTTTATCGAGACAGGAATGTTCCCGATATATCCATCAATACCCTTTGATTCTTGTGTAAAATCCGACAGGCGATAATCCACACCTTTTATTTCAGCTCCCTTTTTCAAAATTGCTTCTTGAAATCTCAAGCCCATAAAGGTCTTGACGATTACTAAATCTCTCACCCATTTTTCAACCATCTCTCTGTCAATTTTATCAATCGCATTACTCAAGTTCTTTACCATTTGCAGTATTCTTTCGGTTGCAGTCCTTATAGCATCGGGTTTCTGTTTCAGATACCATTGTTCCCATTCAGCCAAAGTTTTGCCAGTACAATGTTGGATAAGTTCGCTCATCTGACCTACAACTTTGGGTCTCGTCCCTTGAGCGTTTTGATTTGCCAGGTTCAAGAGCTGAGTCGTATATGTAGGGAATTCCGGCGTGTCAATATCCAAGCATTTTCTGATTTCCTCGTTACTGAGACTTATTTTCATCTATTTTTCACCGACTGTGTAGTTAGAGCAATAAACTTGCTTTTCATTTTATAATCCATTGTCGTATCTACATCCACAAGACCATTTTTGAGCAGGTGAGCATTCACAAAAGTTTTATTTTTCAGATATAAATAGCAGTAAAGATTGTTATTCTCATCGTGTTTTATTTCATCGAACCTCAAAAACACTTTCTGCCCTTTGGTCAAATTCTTTAAGAACTGGACAGCCCCGATGTTAGCCTTTCCGTTCGATTTTACTCCTATCAGATGTATTTTTGCTCCCGTATCCAAAATGAGTTCCGAAGGAGATATAACCTTCTTGACTGTGTAGTATCTCTCTTTGTGTGTCTCTTTTCCATCAATTCGCGATCCGAACCTCAAAAGCTTTGGGTCAATCTTGCGTTCGAAGGTTACAGGGTCCATAAAGACATACGGAAGGCTGCTAATTTCTTTTTTGAAGTCCACGTTTTCCGACTGCCGTTTTATAACCTCAACCTTGTCATCTTTCTCAAAGATACCTATGTTCTTCGTCAGTCTTTGCTTTATATGAGATAAATACTGCTCATTTATCTCATAACCTATCGAATTTCTTAAAAACCTTAGAGCTGCGAGAGATGTTGTGCCACTGCCGAGAAACGGGTCAAGAACCGTATCCCCAATAAAGCTAAACATTTTAATCAGCCTTTTAGGTAACTCCTCCGGAAACGGCGCTAAATGCTTATTCTGTTTCTCGCCGCTGAAGTTCCAGTGTCCATAAAAATACTGGTTCCATTCATCCTGAGAGAGCCTTGATTTTTCTTTTATCTCTTTTGACACCTTTGGCGGCTTTCCCAACTTCTTGAATATCAGGATGAATTCGTAGTCCAACTTGATAATCCCATTTCTGGGATAAGGGAAAGAGCCCATCACCGTTGCCCCTCCTGTAGTATTGCAGGTGGTAACTTTCTGCCAGATAATTGCTCCCATATAATCGAAACCAACAGATTCACAAAACTTAACGACCTCCGTGCGAATGGGAATAATCTTGTATCTGCCATAATAAACAGAACGGGCGAACTGATCACCAATATTAATACAAAGACGGCACCCCTTATGAAGCACACGATGGCACTGGTTCCATACCAGATTTAAATTGTTGATGTAGTCCTGATAGCTGTCGTTGTATCCGATCTGCTGTCTTTGGCCATAGTCCTTCAACTGCCAATACGGCGGGGAGGTAATAATTAAATGCACGGACTCATCTTCCACTTCGTGCATTTTCCTCGAATCACCAATTATTATCTTGTGGAAACCCATCTTTCCATAACCTCAATTATTGAGCCGATATTTTGTAAATCAGGATAGCTGAAGAGGGCAGTTTCGTCAATAATGGGTTTGTTAATATTTGAGTTTAGGCCTGCTAATGCTTGTTTATTTTGGCGCGTTTTGGAGCAGAAACTGCTGGAGGCCAGAAAGGTCGTCGGTATTGAGCAGGTCAACGCCGTTCGAGAGCAGTTCCAGCCAGAGCGTTTGGCGAGCAGGTGAGGGTTTGTCAGGTGTTGCCCAGAATCTGACGCGTTGGCCTTTTTGGTGTGCGGTTTCGACGATTTTTTTCAATTTTTGACGTTCTTCAGCCGGCATAGGACGGTTGCCGTTGTATAAGAAATGTCTTGTCCAATTATCACTGATAACAGGGATTAGCATTGCGGTGGCGTCAGATTCCAAATCCTCAAGCCTGCCGTCACAGCCGGCATAACGGATTTTCTGGGACTCCATCAATTTGCGTGGTCGATTGCCGGATACAACGGCAATTACTGCTTTGTCGGTTCGGCCGTTTGAGTCGAAGGTGGTAAAAATGCTCTTGTACTCAGCCAGCATTTCGCTAAGAACATTATAGGTTGCGACGGCTTCGGTTTTTATGTCGATGAACAAAGTGAACTGTGGTCCATTGGGATAGACCCGCCCGCCATTCCGGGCAATGCGCCTGCTCAGAGGTTCAAGATAGAGCGAGCGTAATGTTCGCTCAGGATTTATTTCAACCGAGTTGTGAGCAACGAATAAATCGCCATCAACGAGATGAATGTCGGCCTCAACACTGGTAAAGCCGTGGTCCAGTGCGTCCAATAGAGGACGGTCGTGCTCATAGTCGTTGTGCGCATGTGCTCTAAGCAGAGGCTTTGGAGCGGAGGGTATTCCACACGAGCAGGTGAGCAGGATTAGTACCAGCCAGATGGGGGCAATTATAAATTTAGCTCTCATTTAAGTATCGCCTTACGTTCTATGGTGTCGTCTAAGTCATATCATCGAACAGCCCGTTTCATACACTCCTGCCGAGGAGTCCATTATGGTCCAGAAACAATATTCTTCAATATCGTGAACTGCAAGTCGAACACTTTCCGCAGCTCGTCATCGGGAACAACATCACCTGTAACACCCATATAGGCATCTGCAAATCGGGAGCCGAACCCAATGACGGTTACAGTCCCCTTGCCGTGACGGACTTTTGCGGCCACCGGCGTGTTTTCCACCCACATTATAGGTTCTCCTCCTTCTATCTGAAAGGCTGAGTCAATTTTAATTATAGGCCAGCCTTCAGGTGCTTTTAGCTGGCCATTAATGCGCGTGCTTTGATTCACATTCAGGCCAAACGGATAAAGCAAGCTGTTTGCAGTTGACTCCGTGTTCTCAGGTGAATCCAGGATGAGGACTTTTCCACCTGATGCGACATAATTGACCAGCTCCTCTCGGAAATCGCTTTTGACGGTCAGATGTGGATGTGTAAATACGAGAACATCACCAGACATTGTGTTTATGCCACTTTTCCGAGAGGTGAAGTAACCGAGTCGGAGAATCCACCGCTCGAAAATCCCGAATCCTTCTATCTTTCCAGCTATGAACCCGCTTTGGGAGAGAGGCGCGTCACACACCGTACGATCGACCACAACTTCGACCATGGGCCGAACCGCTTTTGGAAGAGGCATAGAATACCGGTGAATTGCTCGTGTACTCACTGCTGCAATCGACCAGCCGAATACCCCTGCGCTGATCACAACTAACCAGGCCACATTCGGCCTCCGGCAAAGCGCCAGCCCGCCGGTAGTGAGCAAAATCCCCAAAAGGATTAGCAATATCCGGAGAGGGTAAGGGAAGTTGCGGTGATTAAGCCATTCGAGCATGCCAAGCATTAACTCAGCCTTTCCAGGCTCAAAGGTTGCGAAATTGGAAAAGACAGTCGAATCAGTAAAAGCGACAACGCGGCCGGCACCGTGATGTGTTGTCAATAATTGCACGAAAGCACCATACCGCATTTCTGCTTTGTCTTCGACCTGTGGATAGAAATTACCTGCGTGGTAATCAGCCAATAGATTTTTCAGGCCTGTGGAACGAATGACCGCCCGGCCAAGACTTCTTCCAGGATTGATAGAGCAGGAGACCGCGAAGTTGAACGGGGGCATGCTTTGAATTATTGGGTGCGGGACTAATGGTAAGTTGTAGAGCTGAGTATAAATTGTATCGATGTCAAACAGACAGTCGTAACGAAAACTGAAACCGAAAATCTTCGCTACATCGTTTAGGTGTGTGCCTGTGTTGAAAACGTTCGTATGCTCACCCATGAGCAGCAGGCCCCCGCCCCGTTCAACAAATCGCTCTATTGCTTTTATTTCTTCCGGGTTATATCGTAAGGTCGGCACCTTGACTACAAGCACATCACAATTCCGAACAGCGGCATCATCGAGGGAGGTATTGAGGCGGGACATATCGTAAAAGCGTGAGCAATAATCGTAAATACAGTAATAGTTGTATCCGGAATCATGCCCATACCAGTTCGTGTCGAAAGGCTTATCGGTGGGTTCCCAGGTCGAGTGAAATTCATCGACCATGACTCTGCCCTGCTTGCGTCGTCCCGGCGTATCCAGAAGCAAGCCCATAATCAATATGAAGCTTCCTGTAAAGAGCAGAACGATTGCTCCGATACGTTTGTTAAGCCTTACGCCTGGTTCCGAAGCCCCCATGTCTGCTTTCGCAGACAAGCGTGGGGGCTGGCCACCGAACGGTGTATGTAAGAACCGGAGGCTTAGAAGAATTGGTCCCAGCAAAAAAACCGAAAGCAGCCATGGATTCCAAAATTGTTCCATCAGAGCCAGCTCTTCATCATATCCGGTCCGAAGCGCCCGATGCATAAAAATCGATATCAATATGGCTGCACGAACAAACAGCCAGGCGGCAGTTAATGTGACCAGAGCTACCAAACGATTCACCAGGCGCCATTTTTGTTTACCTTGCGGCTGTGTTATAGGTGTGCAAAGGCACAGCATTACAATCCCACCGACAAGAAAGGACAACGTAGCGGGGTCTAACAGCAGCTCCCAGGTAGCACCAAGAAGATGAACGACTCTTGGTGAGTACAAGGCAAGGTTAGTACCGTCTAACGCTGTTTGGAAACCTAACAGCCGTGAGATTACATAGAGCAGGCCCGGCCAGGGCCATACAAGTTCGTGTGATTTTGCGGTGATGCATTCATAGCCGAGAATCGCCAGTGATTGCGCCAGTAAGATGATACCCACAAGGATAAGCGCCGATGCGAAGACTTTGGGCCAACGACGGGGAATCGGTACGGCACCAAGTACAAGTCCGACAAAGATAAGCAATGGCGCCACACGGTACAGCCACGGGGCCAAACAGATTGCAGGCAGCAACATTACTGCCCCCGCTGCTTCGCTTTTGCGAAGCAAAACGACGGGGGCTGCTGACTCAAGCGCTGTTGGTCTGCGAATGTCAACTCCTATAAACAGTCCCGTTCCGGCCGCTACAAATATCGCCCATGCCAACCACTGAGCATCGTGGTAGTAGCTCAGTCCGAACAGCCACGAGGCACTCAATAACGCCAAGCCAATCCAGGGCTGTTTCAATTTGCAACCTCCTGATTAGAATTATCCAACGCTGTTCCATTTTGTCCGGATTCAGGCCGGCTTTGCAGAGCCGGAGGAATCCACATCTCCTCGTCCCGCAATTGTGTGATGAACCACCGCCAAAAGTCGGCGTTCTCCCGCATACCTTCGAATGGCTCTCCTCCTTCCCATTCGAGATTCTTGTTCATTGCAAAACACGTATCCCCAATGACGACAACCTTTCCGGCTCCGAGCCGGCGCATAATGATAACCGGCAAATTATTTTTGCCGTATGTAATCACCCTAGCACTTGGGTCGTTACAACTGACGGGCCAAGCTGCGTGTAAACGCACGAAGACTTGTTGGTCTCCTGAGCTGAGGTATGGAGACTTGAAGTGCCCCATAGCTTCAGGCTCGGGAGGGTCGGGTCCGGAAGTACCAATATTAAAGCCAAAAAGCGAAAGCAGTGAACGGCTGGATTCTGCGCGTTCAAGCCCTACTGTAATAATAAATTTTCCGCCGTTAATCACGAAGTCCCTTATAGCCTCCTGCTCAGTCTTTGAGAATCCGCGCGAAGGTGCAATTGATACCAATAGGTCCGCCCGTTCAAGCCTTTCAGATGTCATTTCTGGAAGTAATAAAGTAAGATACCCGTTCCTCATAAGTGTAAGGATAAAGCCCCCAATGCCGTCAGGGCGCCAAGACTCCCCGCTGTTAGTCGGCAGGTGATACGTATCGATGTAAGCTAAGTTATTGGGGGACTTATATCGTCCATCAGGGAGAATCTCACCGGCATTGTGGCTGATAGAGGTAGATACGGCCAGTGAGCCTGCCAAGCCTATTGTTACCAGGATAACCTTCCACCCGCTGCGACGCATCGCGGCGAGCTGGCCTGTGTTCCAAATCAAAAGGCCGATGAGCAATCCACAGCTCAATATACCGAGGAGCTGCCGCCACGTCGGGTGCGCATTTCCGGAATCACCGGCCAGATAGCCGAACAGTCGCGAAGTGAAAACATGTGAGCTGACATTGATACCGTTCGTCAGGCTCGATGTGTCGCCGAACGCAATAACACGACCCTTACCCAGCGGCTGCTCGGCTACGAGAATTATATCGCCGAGTTTCTCGCCTGGGTCATAGCGGCCGTTGCCCATCATAGCTCGGCTGCTTCCCTCGTCTCCCATGTCGGACCATCCCCACCGTCCGATTAACAACGGACGTGCCGGCCAGCTCGTCTCGAGAGAAGCGCCAATAACCACACCGAATTGGTTACTATCGTCGGGGACACCTGCTGTCGCGGGGTGAGTAATCGCCTCGTAAGACTGCAACCAGCCGCCAACCGCAAATGTGCCCGAATCGAACATGACTCGTATTGCAGTGGGCTCCAGCACTTCATTGAAGCGGTTGCTTCCGTTCTTGTCCCGGGTCGTATGCTCACCCATCACCAGAAGCGAGCCACCACGACGTACAAAGTCCCAGATTCGCTCCAACTGACCCTCGGCCCAAGGCTCATCAGGAAAAAGCAGGACCAAGGCATCGGCATCCTGAAGGTCATTGTCCGACAAGTCTGCCGAGATAAGACTGCTGGCACCGAGGCTTTCGATAAAGACCGGAAGCATTCCATACATTCCGCTGGAGAGTCTGCCATACTGGCCGTGCTCCGGCTTGAGCCAGTTGAGGAATCCCTTCTCATAGAAAACAATCTTTTTACCCTGGAGGTTCAATTTGGCTGGGTACAGCGCAATCATAATAGGCAAAAGGACAGCCAGAATAGGTGCTGCGGCCCACAGTGGATACTTGGTTCGGTTAGAGAGTGCAGGAGCATTTTTTACATTGCCTAAATTGTCTTCGGATAAGGCAGACCAGCGAAACATAGCTGCGGCGGTTAGCAAATGTATCACGCAAGCCAGTAGGGGCAGGTTCCACGGCACAGCTTTGTGGAACAGGCCCGCCCAGTGCCAACCTTCCTGCTCAGCCGGGCCGGCAACGCCGGCCGTGATCAAACCTGCCTTCGGCGGGGCTACTGCCGCAAGTAGTTGTGGAACGTATGACAATACGATTAGATAGCAGAGGTGACCGCTGAGGATTGCGATAAGGCCGTAGATTGCCCTTTTCCGTCTTGGCTGTGGGCTATAGGTCAGCCAGAGGGCCCAAAGCGCGGTCATAAGCACCAGGAAATCGAGGCCGGCAAATGTGGACCCGACATACATCGATTGATGTGTGACAAGACCCCCAAGGTTTCCAATTACACGGCCGAGCATGTCGGCCATCGACCAGACCAGTGGTATGCACGTGCAAGCCGTGCGGTAAAGGCCAAAAACCATAACAGCAACAGATGAGACACGCAGGATTCTCTGCGTGTTTGGCTTGGATTTGAGCGCAAGAGAGGCCAGAACGAGAGAGACGCCCATTACATTGATGACAGGCAGGGGCGATGCTATCATATATATGGCCAGGCCAAGCGTTGCAAGTAAAGCTGCAAGGTTTTTCCTCCCTCGCCAGGGGAAGGGACGCTGCGCGAGGATTGCTACACCCAAAGCCGCCAACGTCAGTACCCGCCGCAGGGGATGCGCTAATAGGCCCGTTGAGCCGGCCGCAATCCAGGCAGCCGCCAGACCGGCGAGCGCTGCGACCAGGCCGAAGGCTTGTACCGGGTCAGACCCGCCTACGGCGGGCGGCCCCAGCTCCGCTGAGACCATAGCCGGGTTATCTGCAACTAATTCTTTGGATTTTCCTTGCTTATGTCGAATCACTCGATGGATTATAACGAATATTATCTCATAAACAATCAGAAAAAATTACTTACCCGCTGCGACGCGTCGCGGCGAGCGTGACAAGTGGTTTGGTGAATTGACCTTCGTTTTGCTATTCTCTACCGAAGGTATTTTACAATACCTTCTCGGAGAACCGGCGCCGGCAGAAAAAAACAACGCTCCCCGCAGTTAGCAAACTTATACCTTGGAGGGCACTTGACTAACTAAAAATGCCTGAACCCTTGCGTCAATATCCTGACGCAAGGGTTCAAGCTCTATTTTTCAATATCTATTGTCCTGTCCCGTATGTCATCGCGCCTTTGCCAACAAAGGCTTTGCGATAACAGTAGGGGCCTGTACATCTATCGCCGGACATTCCGCCATGACAGTATAGTTCTTTGTCCCATTAAAGATGCACCCGATAATCGTCTCGAAGCAAGAAGTACATATAGTTTGCATGACTATACATTGGGTAAATGAGGGCGGACATTGGGTAGATACGGGCGGACATTGGGTAGATACGGGCGGACATTCGGTCTCTACAGGGGGACATTTGGTATCTACTGCTGGGCAGTTGGTCTGAGAGGCCGGACACTGCGTCTTCACAGGCAAGATCGTCTCGACCACACAGAGCGGGCACTTTGTCAAAGTAGGCGGACACCTCGTCAAAGCAGGCGGACATACGGTCGATACCGCCGGACACTGGGTTTGTACCTGTGGACATTCGGTCAATGTTGCCGGACACTGGGTTCGTACCTGTTGACATTCGGTCACTGTTGGCGGGCATTTTGTCTCAGCAGGAGGACATTCGGTCGATACCGCCGGACACTGGGTCTTCACAGGAGGACACTGGGTTTGCACAGGAGGACACTGGGTTTGCACGACCGGGCAATTTGTTGATGAGATTGGACATACAGTCTTCTCAACAGGGCACTGAGTCTTCACAGGCGGGCATCGTGTCGATACAGTTGGGCACCTTGTATCTGTCGGCGGACATACGGTCGATGCCGCCGGACACTGAGTTTGCACAGGAGGACACTGGGTTTGCACGACCGGGCAGTTTGTTGATGAGATTGGACATACTGTCTTCTCAACAGGGCACTGAGTCTTCATAGGCGGACATTGAGTGTTTACTGCCGTGCATTGAGTAGGTACAGGGGGACACTTAGATAGTACGGGTGGACACTTTGTCTCAGATATTGGACATTCAGTATCTACCGTGGGACACTGAGTCTTCGTAGGCGGACATTGAGTGTTTACTGCCGTGCATTGAGTAGGTACAGGTGGACACTTTGACACCTCAGGGGGACACCTTGTCTGGGCTACAGGACATTTAGTATCTTGTCCCGGGCACTTTGTATCTGCCGGGGGACATTGGGTATCTACCACCGGGCACTTTGTATCCTGGGGTGGACATCGGGTCGGTACTGCCGGACACTGTGTCATCATGGTCAAAGTTATTGGGCACTGGGTCGGTACAAGTGGACATTGTGTTGTTACGGCCGGACACACTGTCTCTACTGCTCGACATTCGGTAACTACCGCCGGGCACTGGGTCGGTACAGGAGGACACTTTGTAGGCTCTGATGGACATTTAGTATCCACTGCCGGACACTGAGTGCTCACAGGGGGACATTTTGTCTTTTCAATATTGCACCTTGTCTCTAAAGGAGGACATTCAGTGTCTATTGCCGGGCACAAAGTCTCCCTGGGGGGACACCTTGTCTCTACCGCTGTGCACTGAGTAGGCACGGGTGGACACTTTGACAGCGCAGGGGGACACCTTGTCTCTAAAGGAGGACATTCGGTCTCCACTGGTGGGCACTTAGTATTAACGGGGGGACACTGGGTTTCTATGGCCGGACATTGCGTTTTCACGCCCTGACACATTGTAGGTACCAGTGAGCATTCAGTCTCTTTGGGAGGACAACTGGTCAAAAGAGGTGGACACTCAGTATCTACTGCCGGACACCGGGTCTGTACCGGGGGACATTTGGTTTGCTCTGCCGGACACTTTGTCGGCACAGGTGGACACTGTGTTTCAACAGCCGGGCACTGAGTTTGAGCTACCGGACAGGTGGTGTTGACCGGAGGGCACATTGTTACGGCGACACACTGGGTCTGTACGGCCGGACAGTGCGTTGCAACGACCGGACATTGAGTGTTAGCCGGAGGACACTGGGTTGCAACAGCCGGGCACTGAGTTTGAGCTACCGGACACGTAGTGTTAACCGGAGGACACATTGTTATGGCGACACACTGGGTTTGTACGGCCGGACACTGCGTTGCCACGACCGGACATTGAGTGTTAGCCGGAGGACACTGGGTTGCCACGGCCGGACATTGCGTTTGCACAACTGGACACTGGGTTGCTACGGTCGGACATTGCGTTGCAACGACCGGACACTGGGTAGCGCTACCCGGTCTGGAAGTGGCTTGTGGGATACTCTCGACGAATACTTCGTGGTCCTCGACCTCGCCATCGGGGGCTGGACCTTCTGGGCCTAAGCCGCCCTGTTTGCTGATTCGGAAACGGGCGAAGGTCCGTCCAACCATGGTACTATCGGGCACAAAAACCGGTATGGTGTATATACCAGCAGGTAAGAAACCGTCATATATCTTTTCAGAGGGCTGCCAGGTCATATCACTGTTAAAATCAATCCACGCCTGGACGACGCCACCACCTCCGCTAACCTCAAGTGTTAAGTTCACCGGCTGGCCCGGAATCAGCATTGGTATAGAAACCCCGTTTTCATCATCTTTGACGGCATTGTCATCACCGAGGGCATCCGGGTCCGGCTGGCCGTCCAGCTCACTTTCAGGCCGGTCGTTCTTGTCACCGAGCCAAGGACCGGCAATCACGTGATTGGCGCCGTTGGTAACGGCGAGCGTGGGGTAACCCGCTGCGACCACTCCCTCAGGTGCATCACCCCAGTCGTATTCGATTTCTCCCGGTTCTGTTTTTGGATAAATGAGGTAGTCCTCCGTCTCTCCATACAGGTATCCATCAGCCGGCCCGGAACCACCGCTCACTGCCGCGCCCACAACAGTTTCCCACGGCTGCAGTGATATTGTGATTCGCATCCACATCGGGTCCAGCTCTGCATCCGTCTGTGGATGCCAGCACATGAACTTAGGTGTGGTCAATACGACTGAGCCGGCGAAGTTATTGGTAATACTCGCGTTTTGAACCGCCCATTCCGGCACGTTAACGCCATCAGGACATACCATAGTATCGTCCCAGTCGCCATCACGATTCCAGTCAAACCAAACATTTAAATAAGCCGGATTGTCAAAGAGGGGATTGACGAAAGTTACCATGAAATCGAACGAAACTTCCTGGCAAGGGGGTAAAATCAACGATAGCTGGACACCATCGTCTCCTCCGTCCAAGTCAGATAAATCATCAAGAGGCACAAGATTATTCTTGATATCCTCGTCATACCCAATATCCGCCTCACTTTCGTTTGTGACAATCTCGCCCAGATAAATAAAGGCGTCAGGCTGCCAATGAATTGGGCCGTATGGAGGAGAACCTGTCTGGTAAACGGTTGGGTAGTTCGCCACAACCCCACTCGGATATGCGAGCATCGATGCCCCGGGGAAGCTATTAGAGCTGTCCGGTGCGTCGCCGAGGTCGTGTTTCCCCTGGCCTTCTTCGCCACCTGTAATTACAAATGCGAGATCGAGTGATTCACCCTTGTACTGGTGCTCTTTAGGATAGGTCAACGGAAACGAAAGGGGATTTCCAGGAAGGAAAAAGACGGCATCGTCATTCCACCGAAGTTTACGGGTAGTTGTTTTCCAGCCAAATTTATAGTTTTCATTGGCGCGCGGGAGCTCCTTAACACCGAGCCAATAGATAGTCCCTTCCTCTTGAACGAAGGGGTCTTCTTTGATGCAGAAGTTATACTGGTAGGCTTGTGTGTGATTGTCCTGTAAGTAGAGCTCTTTGGCCGGGTCGTACCAACTCTCCAAGCTATCATTAAGCTTGCGAACTGAATACTCGCCAGGTTTTAAGGTTCGACTCCAGAGCAGCTCACCCGGCATGCTCCAGCCGCCCTCTATTGCCGGGATGTCCGAATAAATGCTGATTTCAAATGTCAAGCCGTCCGGTCCATCTGAGGGCAATACATCGTCCCGGAATGAGGCCCAGATGTGGATATCATTGATGGGCCCCGTAGCCGTGCACTTGAAATCATCCGCCAGATTGAGCAAGGAGATATCTAAATCCATTCCCGTAGAGCCGAGGTCAGGCAACTGGGGCCAGTGCATCTTGTACGCCTCGCCCGGATTCCAATCGCAATCGTTCTCGCATTCGATTTCTAACGTCATTTTGCCCAGGAAGTAGCCGGCTGGTCTGCCGTTAGCATCTATGATTGGAGTCTGGTCGTGGTTCTCGTAGCTATCGCATGGTGCCGGTGGCTTTTGTGTAATCACGCCGATGAGCCGCTTCGGCTCAGCCGCAAAGAAAGATTGTCCGAGGTCGGGCAGCTCAATGCGGAAGAACACGTCGAAGAAGCTGTCAGCCATGCCGGTTGGTGTGAATGGCGGTATGTCCAGCACGCCCGGCGTGTTGTTAACCTGCTCCCTGATCTGGCCCAGTGAGGGTATGATGGAGTGGACGTGCAAGCGCACCTCACCCAACGACGGATTCGTCCCCACCAGGTCCATTTCGACTATCTCCGTCCTGACTTCCTCCAGCCCGTCGTTGTCATCATCATCTGCGTCGCCCTCGTCTGGGCCCTCAAAATAGACGTGCTGTTTAATTGGACCGCTCAACTGCACTAACGCCACGTCGCCGGACGGGGTTAATAGCTCAATCTGGACCGATGGAGCAAAAATGTCAACTTCCAATGCGGACTTATCCTGTGCACTTGCAAAGTGTCCTCCACCAAAGGCTACGATAAATGCCGTGGAGAGTAGTATGAGAAGTGTCGAATGCGGTTTAAACTTTTTCATGAGTGTGTCCTCCTTAAAAATATACACAAACCCCAACGAAAAGCTGAGGTCTGCCTACCAACAACCACAGGAATTCCTCCTCAGTTGCCACACCGAGTTTCAGTTCCAATAATATATAACATCTATCAAGAAAAAACAAGAATTTTTATAAATTTTTTCAAAGCTTTTTTAGCAGGATTAGTTACAAAGATATGG
Source organism: Sedimentisphaerales bacterium (assembly GCA_049287505.1). Classification (GTDB taxonomy): domain Bacteria; phylum Planctomycetota; class Phycisphaerae; order Sedimentisphaerales; family Anaerobacaceae; genus NIOZ-UU13. Next base: position 13,609 of record JBAQFY010000352.1, read on the forward strand.
ATTTAACGTCTCCTTATCAATATTTTGACACATCTACACTATCTTCCCGGTTTGAAAATCAGGCTTTTCAGGGATTTTTAGCATAACGCGGCTCCTGGAGGTGCTTTCACGGGTGATAAACAACTGATACATTCAAGGAATTTTCAGAACAAAGCCTGTGACACAGCAACTTCTGCTATCTGAAATATCACGTATTTTGCAGGCCTTACGAGGTGAATTGATAGGCGAGATTCAATATGATTACTGTAAAGATTGGCTTTTCTGAAGCAGACCGCCCTTGACTGAATCGACCGTAACATTAAATTTGCCTTTTCCCTTGATGATAAACTGTACACGCTCTGCGCTCATACCGTCGATAGTGCTCAGCTCCACTCGTTCGGGACGACGTTTGACGGCCTGGACGCGCTTGAAGTATTGGTCCGTAACCTGCCCGCCCGAGAGGGCACGAATGTCATCGCCCTGAATAGAGACAATATCCGGCGAACTGATATGATGAGCCACATCCTGAGCCGTTCTGGTGGGAATCAGACGCTGGTTCTCGATGGTTACCCAAATCTTAAATAAGTTTTCGGCAAGCTTCTCAACATTGACCTCGCTGATTTTGAGCAGCGGCATCATATCGGTATGAAAGAGCGTAAAAGCCATATTTCGGTGAAGCTCCTCTTCGAGCAAAAACGAAGGCGGCAGACGGCCCCACTCTTTTTTCTCTCCTCCAATTTCAATTTTGCCATAGGTCGGGTGCTCATATTCCTGCCAGGGGACAACGCCTTCGCCCATAAGCACATATTCGATAAATTCGGCTTCCTGCTCATCCGAAGGCGAATCCGGGGTTTTGTACAGGTTTTTGGATGTCCACAACTCATTTGTAAAGGAAAGAATGCCGCGGCCTCCATAAAGCCAATCAAGCTCGCTTCCCCAGGTTGTATAGAGGTCCTTCCATATAATCATCGAGCGGTAAAAGGGGATTATTTTTTCTCCCCGCTCGGCGATAAGTCCCAGCACTCTATCGTCCTGGCTTTTCATTTCACCGCCTTCGCGGCCCGGAGTTCGCAGAATCATACCACCGGAGTTGTGATACGACTGGGCCGCTGCGATATTGGGATGGGCCAGAACGAACTCGGACACCGCACGGGTCTCCGGCTGCGAGAAGGGATAATCTTTGGCCCCGTATTGAATATAATTCGGCTGCCAATCGTAAGCCCAGTTACGATTCATGTCGTAACCGCCGCGGGAGTCTTCATTGATTTGGCCATCGCCATCATTGTCGATTCCTTCCCAGCCAAGCAAGGTATATTCTCCGGGTTCGTCCGGTTTAGCTCTGACCATTAAGTATTCGGGATAATCGGGATGCAGCTTGTACCGTCCGTGGGGGTCTTTTTTGCGCATCATTGTGATAAAGCCATCTCCGTTGAGGTCATCGCAATCGTCTTCATCGGCGAGGCCATCTCTATCATTGTCTGTTGGCTCAAGGCCCGACCTTGCGAAACCGCCTCTATGAAGCCAGGAATCGCGACCATCGGGATTGATGCTCGGCAATAGATAGAAAACCCTGTCATCGAGCAATGCCGTTACTTTTTCAAGCTTTCCATACTGGTGGCAAAGATACCAGGCCGTATAGGCTACTGTTTCGCCGGCCTGGACCTCGTTGCCGTGAATGTTACCGTCAATATACATTCCCGGCTTGCGGTCGGGGTCGCCGACGTTAAGTGCCGTAACTTCCAGGCACCAAATATCCCGGCCTTCGGATGATTTTCCGATAGAATAGAGCCGGGTCAGCTCGGGGAAGGCTTTGTGAATTCGGGCGAGGATTGCCCCCAGCCCGGTATGGTCGTAAAACCGGTTCCATTCCACCCGGACTTTGCGTTCCGCCGAGATGCCTAGTGCGGGAAACGAATGCTTGGCCGGATTTGCAGCCTTCGGTTTGCGAACACGAACCTGAGCGAGGCCTGTTTCAGCAAGTATTAGGACAAGAAATGAAGAAAGCAAAACAGCAATTTGCATTTTAAATTTTATTTTCTTCTTCATAAGAAAGACCTTTGATATCATAAAATACTTTATCTACTAATTCATTCAGCGTTTATCAGCTCGATGGTACCGTTTACCTGCCCGGCTAAAATCGAGATGACTTTGAAATCAATCTTCTTGCGGTCGGAAGCCCGGATTATATACCGCACCTCGTCCATCCCGCCGCTTCCCTTTAACACCGGCAGATTAGTAATTCTGGTGCCGGAAAGGAAAAATTCGTCGTCCAGCTCTATTATTAAACGCGTCGGATAAACCTCTTGTGTTGTCTGGCCATGTGCGAGTGAGGTGGGCAGGAAGCCGGTGTTTTCCACCTGAATCTTGACCTCAAATACAGATTGGCCCAGATGGCGGCTCTCGACCTTTCTGATACCGATGAGCGGAAGCCTTTGCGCTACTTTTATCAGGAAATCAGTATGTTTGGAAGCAATTTGTTCAATCATCTGGGCCGGAGGGTTAGTCAGGGCGAAAGAAGAATATCCGCCGACCTCGACACGTTGATTCGGAAAATCAGGATGCTCGATTGCCTGCCATTCAACGAATGCCTGCGGCGCATGTTCATCAAACCATTTTAGCTCCTTCCGCTCTTTTTCATTGCGTTTGTCTTCGTCATCCTTCGGTTTCTTATCTTTTTTCTCATCTTCAAGCTCGGGTTCCGGGCTTGTTTCTTTTTCCTGCTCAGCCTGTTCATTTTCAGAGGCGTCTTCAGCCTCTTCGACACCTTCTTTTGTCTTTTCTTTCTTTTTTTCGTCGGCTTTTGCAAGCTCGACAGCGAGCGCTACAGACCAGGGTTTAGCCGCAAGCGACAGGCGGCCACGGTGGAAATACATCCAGTCGCTAAAGGTGCCGGGACACGAAGTATCTTCAAGCTCTTTGCTTAATCCAAGCGATTTCCGATAGAGCTCGCCCATCGCTTTATAGTAGCCCAAGTCATCCTCATCAATCGCAGTCATTGGCTTTCGGCGAGGGGGTTGTGGTGCGCCTTTTGGGTTTTTTAGGAGATTGTCAGCAGCGCCGTAGGTCAGAATAATACCGATATTTGGGTGGTCGATTATAAAATCCGCAAGAGCCCGCGTTTCGGCCTCGCTTACTTGATGTACGCCGGCGTCTGGAGCAAAGAAATCGAAATTGTACGGGAAGTTGCGGTTAAAGTTAATGCCGCCGAGGCCATCTTCGTTCCATAACTTGTCGTGGTCGTTATCGATTCCCTCCGTGAGGTAACGCCAGACACCAACTTCGCTTTTGAGAGGGTCGGCCTTGATAAGAAGCCGGTCGTCCGCAGGGTCGAGGATATATTCGCCTTCAGGGTCCTCGATACGCATCCAGGAGATTAGTCCGTCGCCGTTAAGGTCTTCAGGATTATCTTCATCTATCAGTCCATCATGGTCGTCATCGACCGGTTTGTCGCTGCGGCTCGTTTCAAATTTCGGCTCGTTAAAGAAATGCTCTGAGGCATCCGGGTTGAGCCGCGGGAGGACATAAACCGTTGTTGTCTGAAGAAGTTTGGTAATTTCTGCATCGGTTTCGTATTGCTCAATTAAATGCTTTATCCAGGAGACAGCTATGGATGAACCTATTAGGTCATTACCTTCAATACCTGCTACAACCAATATGGCCGGGCGGGTTTTGCGGTCCTGCTCAGGACCCTTGCCCACTTCAACGAGCCAGACCTTGCGTTTGCCTATTGAGCGGGCAATGCCGTCAGCTCGCACAAGGTTGGGGTTCTGTTCGGCAAGAGAGGCCAGAAGTTTGGCAAGGGATTTATTGTTGTGATACTCTGTAGCAGGGGCAACTGTAACGGGCATTGTGAACAGGCTTACGAGTGCTAATAAAAACACAAATGGCTTAACTCCAAATCGGAAAAAGTACAGGGACATCCCATCATCTCCTAAAGAATTTTATTTGACATCTGCATATTAACAGATTTGTCTTCTTATTGCAAGAATTTATCCGTGGAATTGGTCTTGAGCAGGTTACGAAGGTAAACGTGCTCATCTCCGTTCCAGGGCTTGGAGCAGATGTCGATGTCGCCATCGCCATCGATATCGGCCGCTTTGGCTTCGTGGCAGCGTTTGCCGGTGAGGATTTCGTGCTGGGCCCAACTGTCGCCCCTGCCATCCTTATTTTCCCAGATAAACCATTTATGCGGGGGAGTATCCGTTAAGGGCCCGCCGCCGGAGAAGACGTCGAGGTCGCCGTCGTTATCGAAATCCGCCACAGCGAGCGAATGGTAGTCCTGGCCGGCCTTTTCCGCAATTATGTGCCGGTTCCATATTCGTCCTTTGCCATCGATGTTTTCATGCCAGGCCACGCGTCCGCTCACACAATCCCCTTCGGCCTGAACAATGTCATTGTCACCATCTTTGTCGAGGTCGGTTATCCATGATTTTGTCATCAGGGGGAATCTGGCATCAGGCTGACCAAAATCGATGTTCTTATGCTCGGTCCATTTTATTCCTTTTCCATCGGCGTTTTCGTACCAGATGTTCGTGCGAACAACGTCGTTGTCGCCGTCTCCATCGATGTCGGCGACTCCCGCCGGGTCGATTGCACCGTGGACGGCCTGGCCGATTTTGTGCTCTTTCCATTTTTGGGTTGGGTCGGCGGGAATTTTATACCAGTAGAGCGCACTTCTATCGCTCATCGCGACCACATCGAGCCTGCCGTCTCCATCAATGTCGGCGGCCACGTTGTCGTGGCAGTTATTTGTAATTCCGTTGGGATATTTTATAAATTCCTCTTCACGCGGTTTGCCGGTATTGCGATACCAGGCCTGGCCGGAGACCTGGTCCACCCATCCATCGCCGTCTATATCAAAGGCAGTGCCGCCGACATCGGTCGGGGCCTTTTGGCCGAGCGTATGTTGGCCCCAGTTATCCGGGGCCTTGTATTCGAACCACCATATTGTTCCGCCGTTGCAGCCGGTAATCCAGTCCAGGTCTCCATCTTTGTCCACGTCCACCAGGGATGTCTGGCCCATTCTGTTGCCGATTTTGGCGATTTTGTGATACTCAAATTTTGGAAAATCCGCAACCACTGACGAACAAAACAGGCTAACCTCTACGAGAACAATAGATAAACGCCGAACGTCCGTATAGTGATAAGAAAGCATAACAAATTCCTTTTTATTAAAGTGTATAGGGCACTAAAAAATGAATTTCTTCACCCTATTATGGCTGATTTTGGCGAAAATTGAAATAAAATCCGGTCGAACAGTATTTTTTGAAAAAATAAAGATTATCGTTTTTTCCGAAGCGAACTTTTGTAAGCAGGGTTCGTATAAAAAAATACAAAGCCACGGGCTGAGGTTTTTTAATTTCTCTCCTTTCCTCCTTGCCTCAGCCCATTTTTTATTTGATGCTCGGGTCCGGGGCCTTGATACCGCCGCCGGCGCTGAAAAACTCAGCTTTGACGAAAATTTTCTGGCTTTTCAAATGCAGCAACGGAGTATTGCCAAAAAGCTCAAGAATGTTGTCTGTGAGGATTGTAAGCATAAAATTTTTTTCATTTATGCCAAAAATATATCTGTTTGACTAAAAATATTTTTATATTATAATTGACAAAATACACGACAAAGGTTATTATTAAATTGTTATCTGTTAATAAAGAGCTGTTTGGAATGTTTTGTCCGGCAGATGTTATTTTGTCAAATACGAACATTTTTTGACAAAAAGAGTATAGCTTTTCATAGAGGTTTCTGATATAGAGTGTATTTGAGCACATTCACAGGGCTGAGGATATCTCGCTTTTTCCTCTCCCTCCGCACCTCAGCCCTGTTTCCTCCTTTATCCGCTCAGTCCAGCCGAGGTTTTTCTATCTAGCGTTTCCTGCTGAAACTGTTTGCAATATCGGGCAAAAGCATTACTGCCTTAAGCTAATTTTCAGCAAATTTCTACATAAATTAAGGTATGATTTACTTGATGTTTTCTACTGGAGGATATTGCTCTTAATACCGCTTAATTATGATTGGAATATAAAAAGTTAAAGAAGGCCTCTATCTTGAATAGAGTCTATCTGACCTATGTGGGTCCATTTCTCACGGTAATTCTTTGTATATTGTGGTTTCATATCTCGTGGGAAACCGATTTTTTCCAAAACCTCCTCCAAGGAAATACCTTGCTGACCTAATCCCAATAAACCAAGCACTCTAAAAACTGCTTTATCGGCTGCACATACATGCCAATTCTCTGAAGAATTGTACAAAAAAGCTAATGTTTCTTTTTCGCCAAGGTCAATAATGGCTTTGTATAAAAGGTCAAACTTGTCATAAAAAGTTTTTATCACTGATAGATCCACATCAACAATCTTGACAAGACCTTGGTTTTCAGCGGACTCGATATCTATTCGAATATCTTCAAATTCATGGCTTGCATATTTAGCTTCGATAGCTACAGTTCTTGTAATTGCAACATAGCACCTTTGGATAAAAGTATCCCAAATACCTAATTTACAAAGCTCGATAATTGGCCCTGCAACAAGCAACAGAAATTGAAATCTTTTCGTCCGTGAAATCCTCGTCATCCGTGAGATATTCCTCAGCTTTTCTGTAACTGATACCCATGTACTTTGCGAACTGCATCAAAGACAGTTTTCCTTCTCTCAAAGCGCGTAAAGCCAAATCGCAGTATCTCTCCGGCAGTTTGTTTGGTTCGTATGACTGTCTTGGCTTGAGGAACTTCATATACTTTTCGGCAGCGTTGCTATACCTTTCGGTCTCTTCTTTTCTAAAACTGAATACAGTAGCTATGCGATAAATTAGAGCCATCAAGGACACATCGAATTCTCTTGCAATGTCGTCCAACTGGTCAAGGCTTATTCGACCTTCATTATCTACTTTTTCCTTAACTCTGTCTTTAATAGATTCTTCCGGCATCAGAAGCCGACTTGCGAATGCGTTGGCGAGTTTATTCTCATGTTCGCTCTCAGCCTTGCTTTGGGGTCTGAAAATATTCCACGTCAAAAGGTGAAACATCTCATGAGCAAGATCGTAGCTCCGCCGCCATTGCTTATTTTTCGCGTTAAGAAGGATAGACGGACCGAATTCTTCTGATATTGTTGATATGGCGCTTCCTGGAAAATTCAGATAGAATATCTTTATATAGTACATCTCCTCTAATATTTGCTTAAGTGACGCGATAGGGACATCGCCAAGGCGAAACTTTTCTTGCACTTCCTTTGCAAATAGCTCCGCTTGGTCATAATCAAATCTTTCAGATTCTGTAATATCAGGAACTGGTAATTTAGGCTTTTTCACTTCGTCCATGAGTACCTCAATGTCCCGGTACTGCTGGCAAAGTTGATAGAATTTTCCCTCTGTTTCTTTTGTTTCTTCTTCACTTTGTGGTTTCTCACGCCAAAGCATAACTCTTTCAATAGTTGGTGTGTCGGTTAAGAAGAACTCTATCTTTTTTTTGTAGATATCAGCCAATTTGCTGAGTTGCGAAAATTTTGGCTCTCTTGTGTTGTGTTCAAATGCATGGATAGAGGTCGTGCATATTCCGCTCAGCTGTGAAGCTTTCTCCAGTGTGTAACCAATGGCTTTTCTTGCAATTCTTAATCTTTCGCCGATATTCACTTAACACCTCCTTTTTCTGCTTTCCGGAATATTATACCATATAATTCGGCTAAAAGTGCTGGATTTATTCTGAAAAAAAGAAATTTTCTATATTTTCTTAAATATTTCCGGGATTTTCCTACTTATTTCAACGAATACTTATGTATTTAATATCGTCTGGTTGTGGTTTTTATGGGGCGGTTATAGTTTACGAAGAAGTATCGCAGGGCATCGATGGGATGGTCGTATAGGCCGTCTTTGAGCGGTAGTTCGGCGGCACTGCCGGACTGGGGATAATGATAGCACTGCATCGCCTCTATCAGGCGCTGACATCTCGGCGAGATTATAAGCGTGCTCTGGCCATCGCCGGAGCGGATCGCCCGTCGGATAAGCTCAATGCCCTCCAGAATCCCACTTCGTCTGAATCGCACCATTATTCCCAGCGTCCGCAGCTCTCGAACGACACTCGTGCCGGTAACATCATTTACACCTGCGCCTGCCGGGTCGCAAAATGTAGCCGCAACCTGCTCTTCGGAAACCGGCGTTCGGCTTTTTATCTCGCCGGCGTGCACATCAATGGTAGCTCTGCTGCGAATGTATTCATCTATCACGCGGACAACGCCGAGGGTATCCACTTGAATCCACAAACACACAAAAGGATTTACAAATCCAAAATCAAGTGCGCGGTAAAGAGGAATATTGGGGTCGTAATCAACAGGTTGAACATGTATAACCGGGTCGAACTCACTAAAAACTACATTCTCCAACGAAGGTCTTTTGCAGAGCATCTCGGCCTCCCATCCTGCCCTGCTGGCCCGGCGCATTTGCGTTATGCAATCATCAATTTTCAGATAACCATTTGCTATTTTAGCTTTACCCTGACAGTCATCCAATAAAGGACACCGTGAGCAGCTTCTGTCGGTGCACTTTTCAATCACCTCCCATATACACCATTTGAAGATGGGCGTGCCGAACTGCGGCGCAGAGGAAACTACTTTTTGCATTAAGCCGTAAGGCCGATGCATTGTGCTGATTAGCTCCATAGCTGCTGTGAGGTTTGCAGTGCTTTGTGTGGTGAACTTGGCGGCGGCGAAGACGTCCTCATCGAAAAGCTCAAGCTCATCACAACGAAGTTTTTGAATGTGCTGGCCGCGGACACTGGTCGGCGATTGTGTCAGGACTTCTACGGCCGAACCGTTAGTAAAGCGGCATTTTGCTTTGAGGACGGGACCAGCTAAAAACTGCTCGAATCCGTTGTGTAGAAAGCCGGTCAGATATTCGTACATTCTGCCGGCCTGCTCACCTGAACCACCAAGTATTCTGACCTGACAGTTCGGTTTAAAGATGCAGTCCAGAAGTGTAGCGACGGCGGCCAGCTCGGTTTTGCCGCCGGCACGGTTGGCCCAGATAATACAGTCGGCGTTTTTCGTCGCTCGTCGCTTGTCGCTTGCGGCTCGCATCTCGGGAAAATCTGCCGAGAAGCTATGCCAGAGATAATCTATTGGGCTGTTATGGTCAGGGCAGATTTTCCTGTTGGGGACGTCGATGCCGAGAAAGACTTTGACATAATTTTTAAGGTCCCGCCTTGTGTTCGGTCGAGTTTGCCGAAGCACAGCGTAAATGTGAGCTGCCTTTTCGATGTCGCTGGAAGCTTTAGAAAAAGTCAATTGTATCATTATTGTACCCCCTGATTTGAATTGTCGGTTACAAGCGGAGCGCAGGACACACGTTCATAAATATCCCTTCACCCATGTGTATCTGTTCTTTTTTGCTGTGCTTACGGCTCGACTGAGCTTGCCAAAGTCTGCACCAGCATGTGATGTTCGATGCCCGGCCTTAGATGTATCGTAATGCCTTCCTGCAATTGCATAGCTGTATATATTTTTTTAGAATTGTATGTCAGGTCGTGAACGGCATAGCTTCTTTCGCTTTTAGCCGTGAACCATTCGGGAAACTGATTGATTCTCGGCCAGTCAAGCGGCATCTTCATAATCGTTTGATGACGCGGGCTGTCAAAGATAATTTTTCCTTTCCAGTCTCTCTTGGCGCTGATAGAAATTTTGAGGGCATCGCCATCCTGGACGGCTCCCAAAATGACATCCTCCCGCCAGGGGCTGATAGTCAGGCCTTGAGTTTTCCAGAGACAGTACATAATCGTAGTTCTGGCGAAGTTGCCGTCGCCGTGCCATCCTTCAATGATACCATCGTGTTTTTGTATGTTCCACATAACCTTTATTTCGCCGTCCATCCATTGAGCGGCCGAGTCAATAGGTTCACGATTGTAAAGGTTAATGGCACTTTCAATAGAATCCGCATAGTCGTCGGAGCCTCCCCACTTATAATCCCTGTAGCTGTAATAGTTATTCAGGTTGATAAGCGCTTTTCGGACGGCCTGGCGGTATTCCTCGGTCTTGTCTATGAGATACACTGTGTAAAAACCATTGAGGTTATAACCCCAGGTATCAGTTAGACCTTTATCGTGCCAGCCGGTTTTGGGATTGATGGAATTGTAGAACAGGCCGTGCTCGTTTAGGCCGACCTGAAGGATGCGGTCGAGCATTTCGTGAAGGGGTTGTAGGTAGTTTCTCTTTTTGGCCGGCATTGCAAAACTAACCGTCGCATACAACTCACACAGGCCTGAGACAATTTCACAGCCGTGGTCGCGCAGCATGAGGCTGCTTTCGTCCCTTGTTGGGTGGTGTCTGTCCAACAAATAATAGTCCCCAAGCCGGATGGCCCAATATAGATATTTCTTCTCGCCTGTCATCCAGTAGATTCGGGATAATGTCTGGAGCATTTCGCCATTGATTTCCTGGCTTCGAGAGGGGATTTTTCCGTAACTTGTTTCAACAGGTGCATACTTCCACAAGTCGTCAAGTATGTTTAGCAACCTTTGAGACCAGGGGCTTGGGCCGAGAAATTCAGTGAGCGGCAGCAGGCCGTCTTTGATATATTCCGATGAGCCAAAGATGATACGAGGCATATCGGGTTGTTGATAGAGGAAACCCTCCTTGGAAAAAGAGTATGTATCGGGCAGACTGTCGATACGGGATGTAAGTATGGTTTCGGCCCGAAGCATATCGAGCATTCGGCCTTGGAAAAGAGACGGGTCGGTAATGGCTGCGGTAAGGACCATAAATGGGTAATTGTCAGCGGCGCTGTCCTCGGCGTTCCAGATGTCCTTGTCCCGGTCTAAGTTTCTGGGAATGAGTAGGGTTTTAGGGTCAGCCTGCTGGAGCCAGCCCTTGACGAAGTTTTGGCATCTAATGTAACCTTCATTGGCGAGCCGGCCGTTCTCTGCGGCCTGCTTATAGGCCTCATCGTCTGTTTCGTTGAGCTTTCCGACGCCGCGTCTTGCTAATTGTTTGAGCTTGGATAAATGGTTCTGATAAATGCCGCGCGGGTCAGTGTCGTACTTTTTACAGAGCGAGGCAGCCATACCGATAAGCTCGCCCATCATACCACAGGTTCGCATGACGCGGACCGTACCTAATGCCACGTGGGTAACGCTGATACAGCGGCCGGCCATCATCAAGTTTCCGATATTGCGCGAATACAGGCAGCGGTAGGGTATCGGATACGGTTTGATTTCCGGATGTATGTAGGTGGTACGGAATTCTTCGCCAGGGAAATATTTGGAGTTTTTCGGGTCAGGGTAGTGCAGGTCTATCGACCAGGTGCTGGTTACAAAGGAGTCAGGGAATCTCTTTCGTCCCCGGATATCCTGCTGCTGCAGTATTACATCCCCGAGCAATCGTCGCGATTCACGTTTGCCAGCGATGTAAGCCACCCAATCGAGGTTTAGTTTTGTGTATTTGTCTTTATTGTGACTTTGGTTTTTCTGAAAGGCCCAGTTGCCATAAATGGCCCGAAGGGAGTAATCGCGGATATACTCAAATTCGGTAATCTGGTCACGGTTCAGTCCTGTTTCCCAGTTCCAGTCTCCCCTGGTGGCGTGCTGGCAGCTTTCCTCAGTGAACTGCAAAGCCCAAGGGCAATCCGGGAAGCTTGTCGGATGTTCGGTTTGTGCTGAATACCACATTACGGACGCACCCATAGTCATCTTGTCGGGCTTTTCCGGCGCCATAGATTCGCCGGTCTGTTCTTTGCTTTCACTTCCCATACGATAATCGGCGCCGGCCAGATAACCGATGGCGCCATCGCCGGTGCAATCTGCAAACAAAGGCGCAGGGAAGCGTAACTCGCTGCCATTTATTATGTGTTTGGCAACGACTGCAACGATGCGGTCGTCCTGGATTTGAACATTGAACACGTGCATATTAAGAAACAGATGAATATTTTTCTCCGCCTGTACGACGCGGAGCTTCCTGTCGTCGTCATAGAACGAAGGCGGCCTTGCATTTCCCTGGTATCCGGAGTCGAGCTCCCTGACGATGTTGCCTAAGGCTGGATAAGGTGGAAGGTTAATATCGCCTCCGAGATGGACGCGGACTTCCGAGCTGTTGTTACCGCCCAGCAGGGGGCGGTTCTGTATCAGCGCTACCTGCAGGCCGAGCCTTGCCCCCGAGACGGCTGTGCAGGTTCCTGCTATTCCGCCGCCAACCACGACCAGGTCAAAATCGCCGGCATCTTTCGGCACATCAGGTAAGCCTAATGCTTTTCGACGAAAGCCAGCCATTTGTTCGCCTTCATTTGGAGGAGTAAAGCTGGTCTCGGTAGTGAAGACAATCGCATCGCATCGGCCCTCAAAACCGGTCAAATCTTGCAGTGCAATAATGGTCTGCTGATTGGCTATCCTGACAGTCCCACCTGACTGCCAGTGCCAGTTTGCCCCCTCAGTGCCAAAGATGGTTTTGAGCGGTACATCATCGACGAGCAGTTGAAATCTGCCCGGAGCGCCCGGTGCCTTCCAGGGTGCTACCCAATCGTGCGTGCGCACCCATACGCGGTACGTTCCGGCTGCCGGAAACGATACTGCCGTTGTGGCATCTTTGACCGGCTGACCTAAGCCGTGAGCTAAAAGGTACGGCGAGCCCATCTGGTCCATAAATTGCTGGTCAACGACCCAGCCACCGAGGTCTCTAAAGGCCTCAGCTTCAATAAGTATAGTATGTGCCTCGGCTAAAGAGGCCAACGACATCAGTAAAGTTACAAATATCAGCGTGCTGAAAATAGAGATTCTATTTTTCATTTTTTACGTTCTCTCCTGTATTAACGACACCATTGTACATACGGCATTGTTTATCGGTCAGATGTTCTATTGAGTTAACCTTTTGAGCGCAGCGAAGAGCTCGGGGTGACAGTTTAAAGCCCCATATTCACTTTTCAGCATTGCTAAGAGCCGTTTAGTTCGACCGGATATTTCTGCCAGGGAACAGCGCCTGTTTCAATAATATGATTGCGCAGAGCGGCAAAGAGATTTCGATACATTCTGTGCTTTTTGTCCAGGGGATGCTGCTCCTGCGGGTCGTCCTTGAGGTTATAAAGCTGCATCGGTTCAAAAGGACTATTCTGGACGAGCTTGTAATCGCCATAGCGTGCAGCGTAATAGGCTCGTCCGCCATAATTGCCTCCTTCACGACGCACCCAGAACAGGAAGCGGTCTTCGGTGGGCTGGTCCTTAGCGAGCAGCGTCTGCAGGATGCTTCGGCCATCAATCTTGTGGGTTATATCAGCGTCCGCTACCTCGCAAATAGTCGGAAACAGGTCCATAGTGAGGGCGAGGCGATTGCTTTGTGAGCCGGGTTTTATTCTGTTCGGCCAGACGGCGCACATTGGCACGCGGATGCCACCTTCATACATATCCTGCTTACCTGCTCTTAAAGGCCCGTTGTTAGCTCCAACATTAAGCTGGCCGCCGTTGTCGGAAGTGAAGATAACGAGGGTGTTGTTACTTAGGCCGGACTGTTTTAAAGCGGTAATCACTTTGCCGATACCATCGTCGAGATGTTCGATTAGTGCAACGAGCTGTGCGCGTTTGTCACCGATGTTGGGCTGGCGGTTCCTGATGCGCTGGAGCCAGTCATCCGGTGGCTGGATTGGTGTGTGCGGGGCGTTATAGGCAAGGTACAAAAAGAACAGCTCTTTCAAGTTGGAACGCTGGTGAATGTAATCTATCGCCCACTGCGAGAACAAATCGGTAGCATGACCTTTCGGGTCGATTTCTTTATCGTTGCGGCGCATATAGTTATTGCCGTGGCGACGATGGTTGTAGTAGTCGTCCATCATATCACCGAGGAAGCCATGGAAGTAGTCGAAGCCTCTTTCGTTAGGTGTATTTGGCGATTCCAGGCCGAGGTGCCACTTACCAATGATTACGGTGTGATAGCCGGCTGGTTTAAGCAGCTTCGGCAACAGTACCGCCTGCGGAGCAATATACCCCCAGTTATTTGTCAGGTTTGTACGGATAACGCCCGGGACGCCGACAAGGTCGGGGTATCTGCCACTCAAGAGCGATGCGCGTGTCGGTGAGCAGACAGGACAGTTGGCGTAAAAGTTATTGAACCGCATACCGGATGCAACGAGCTTGTCAATGTTGGGGGTTTTCATATCCTTTGCGCCGTAGCTCGACAGGTCGCCGTAACCGAGGTCATCAACAAGAATCATAAGTATATTCGGCCTGCTAATTGCTGTTTTTTCTCTGGCCAGCGCACAGCGGGAGATTGTGAACGATGCCGCTGTTGTATAGATGGCTTTTAGAAAAACCCGGCGATTTAGCTGATAATTGCATGTGTAGTCGGGTTTGTTCATATTTTCTGCTCCTATCTTGCTGATATACCTGCTGGTAGATAACAAAGGACATCTTATTATACTTTCGTATAACTTGCGAATTCTTATTATACTTTTTGGCGGAAAAGTATAATAAGACCGACAGCTCAACTGTCTTTGCGGTTTCTTGCAAGGAAAAAGTGATTTGTCAAATCATCCGCTTGCGATTGTATAAGCTCGATCCCTTGGCGAAGCTCTTTACAGTTAGAAACGATTTTGCCGGTATCAAGATGATTTATGAAGTTCCCAGCTTTCTTGCCTTTAGTATAAGTTTTGCCATACCTTTCAAACAATCTTTGTAAATGCCGATAGCCGAACTTCTCGGGTGGCCTAAAAGCTTTTGGATTCCTTTGGGATCTTGGAACTTTTATGTATTCGTATATTCCTTCGATGTCGTATAAGAACCATGATTCTATTTGTTGTGTTGCTCTGATAAGGTTAATGCTCAAAATGTTCTTTATATTTTCATCTTTCACGTACTTTCTGATTTTCTTGATATCAAACTCAGGAACTTGACCATACCTTGAGTCTCTATCAAAACAACAGTATACTCTAATTTTCTCATCTCTGTGTAGTTGAACATAATCCACAATGCTGTTGATAACCTTTTTGTTTATGTTATATACGCCTTGGAGATTTTGTATTGTTGTTCGACATTCCTTTATAAAACTATTCTTAATTCGCTTATAGAAAAACATGTCTGTATCACCTTCAACAAGTAAAAGCGATATTGGTTTTTTGGCAAGATTGCTCTGAGCCTCCCTAACCATGGAATCTATCCTTCCCTGAAACCCTGGAAGTCGCTTGCAAGCAGTTCACCAAAACTAATTAGATTTTTGTTGAGATATTCTCGTAACTGTCTGGAGTTCTTGACTTTCTCGAAATGTGTGGCACCAGATTCATCAACGACCGCAACGTTAACATCTTCTGGCCTAATCCCATTAAGTATATATGGTGAATGGGTTGTTATCAACACCGGACAGTCGTCAGAATGATCCTGTAAGAAACGAAGAAGCTTTTCAACTGCGGCTGGATGCAGACAATTCTCTAACTCTTCCAAACATAGAATTGGACCTCTTGCATTTTTTGAAAATAACGCTTCAAGTATGGCTATAACAAGGAGAGTGCCATCAGAGTATTCCTCAATAAAAGAAAATTGATCACCTGTACGTCTAATAAGGAAATATCTCATCCTTTTTGATAGTTGTTTTTTCCCTTTTTCCTTGTTAGGTGGTGTCTTGACTTGAACCTCAAAAATTATATCTTCTAAGTTCAAAATATCACAAAGGCTTTCTCTAAACAATGTGTAGTACTTCGCTTCTTCTTTTATATTGTCTAAAACAAGCGATAAATCAAATGAAGATACTCTAATACCATCGATAGGTTTTTCCTCATCTATATCTCTGCGTAATTCCGTTGGTGAAATCGCGAAAATTCGTGCCATTCCAATCGAATTTATTGATTTCACAAATGTTTTTAACTCAGGAGGCAAGCCCTCAAAATCAGGATATAGGGAGTTTATAGCTAACAAAGATGAATTATTTCCCATTATCTTGTATTTTTTTCCAATAACTTCAAGGTTTTTTCCGTGTCGCCAAATGTACTTTCTGGCAGGCCCTGGCTTAGATGTCACTTTTGCCGAAAGGATTTCTGAAACGAAAGTCCCATTCTTGTTTTCTGAATCATCGCATTGGACCTTTACTTCGTAGTCAACTAACCAATGTTCACGATTCTCTGTTGTTTCGAAAGCCATACCGATAGTCATTGGCTTATTCTTATGCTTTTGCAAATGACATATGGAAGAATCAAGTGTTAAACGTGGTGTAAGACCATCCAGGATTCCTTTTCTAAGCTTTTCATCTCCAAAACACATAGGCCAGAGTATTTGAACAGCTTCGAGCAGATTCGATTTGCCGCTGTTGTTCGGGCCAACCAACACATTGAAATCGCCAAAGTTTACAATGCAGTTTATCAGGTTCTTATAGCCATCAACTCTTATTTGTTTGAGTTTCATAATTATGTCCTCAGATAAGCTTAATTAGCCTCGAATCACCCAATATATCGACATTTTTTGCATAATTCAATACGAAAATAGGTATAATTAGTTCAAATTCAAGTAAATTTTTCCCCTTTTTTCAAGAATTTTCACGGTTTTCTTCAGCTAAGACAGCTAATAATCTGCTGGCAGCCTGTTCGGTAAGTGAGGTGGACTGCGGAGTATCGGTGGATTGAGGTTTACCTGATGGCTGAGTTTTCCTGTTGGCTGTGAGGATTGGCATAGAGATTATATCCAAACAGGCTTTGCGAGCGGTTTCGGCTTTGTCGGATTCCGTAAGCTGAATCAGCTTTGCCGCCGCTAAGGGAGCATACCTTGCAATCAAAACAGCGCTTTGGTGATAAGCACCGGCTATACGCTTCTCGAACTGCTCGGTAAAATCATCGTCATTCTGCCATTTGTTATAGAGCCACCTGCTAACCTTGTGCTTATCCAGGATTGCCTGCTCGTCGAGCTCGCCATTGAACATGTCCTCTATTACTGCAAGCTGTCTTTTAGTCAATTGCTTTGCTTTTGGCATCTGTTCCTTAGCCCCCTTCTCTGATATAGACTGCTCGGTCACCTCGAATGGTTTTGGGCCTGTCGAACGTAAACCGTTTATACAAGTTATACAAGGAACCCCACCTAATATTGGGTGTTAGCAGCGAGCTGTTAATTAGTGAGTAAGGTATGGGATACAGAAAGTTAACAAAATCAACGTATTAGCTACTCGCCAATTAACTACAGTGGACTTCAGGATTTTTTCTTGCGTCGCTTGCGAGGACGAGATTTGATGGCTTTGAGATAGCTGTTTGTTTTTCTTAGGCCCAGCTGTCGTGCTTTGGTTTTTACAGAGCCTGCAGACCGGCCAAGTCGCTCGGCCAGCTCTTCTGTTATTGTATTCGGGTAAACTTTCGCAAGCAGTTTCATATCGCCCTTGGACCAATAGCGGTACACGTCCGTTTTTATCCCGATATCATACGCTTTTTGTCTGACGGCAGTCAAAGGCCGATTAAGCCGCTCAGCTATCTTCTTTGTGTTTCCGTGCGGATATAGTTTTTTGAGCAGCTTAATATCATCCTTCGTCCATGACCACGGGCCTTTGATGAGCTTCTTTTTCTTCGCCATTGCACAACCTCGTTATATTAACTACTTTCTATTGACTATTTATTACTATCCATTCTCCGCAGTCCCCCCGCTTTCTTGCGAAAGCATGAAGGAGACGAAAGACAAATTTGATTCCAAATGCCAACTTCTTTTTCAATAGTCAATTTTCAATAATCAATTCTCAATTGTCAATAGTTATTTTGTGTCTTTGTATCAAGTTTTAAGTTTAGAAACTGCTGGGCTATATATGTAAGAGCCGCTGCATTTTTTGCTGCTTTTGTAGAACTGATTGAATCTAATCTGATTGCCTCCCCGTCATGTGCAGCCATAGGACTTTTGCCCGACGGCGATTGGTGCTGGACTTGTGCAAGCGATAGTGCGTTCTCGATAGTTTTCTGTTGCTTGTCGTTTACAAAGAACACCAGCGGATTTAAGATTTTCGGTTTGCGATTCTCAACAGCCTTTCGGCAATCGGAAATCTTCAATTCGGTTAAACGTTCAATCTGGCCTGCGCGGAGCGGCAGAAGTTTTGCGAGCTTGCCGACTTCCATTCGTTGATTTAGCCGTTTCAACAGTGCCAGTTTCTTCTCAAGGATGTCCGAGCCGCCAAGACGATTGAGCGTGGCAAGCAGTATGTCAGCGTCCCGGTCGCCGATGTCCCAGACTATTGCGTCAGCGGTTTTATAGCCAAGCTCTCGCAAAGCTTGCCAGCGATGATGGCCGTTGATTATTTGAAAACGCGTTTTTCCGTTATCATCTGGATTTCTGCTTGCACAGGAATGACAATTTTTCTGTGTGCAGGGCCGAACCACCAATGGCTCATATCGGCCGGTCCGCTCTATATTGCGAACCAGCTTTGCAAAGTTGGTCTTGCTCATTCGGTTAGGATTGTCCGGATGAGCAACGAGCTTATCAAGTGCTATCTTTGAAACTCGATTCTCGATTTTCGTTTCTTGCATTACCGATTCACTTTTCCTGATTCTCTACGAACCCCCCACACCTGACGGAAGCGTGCTTTACATCATAGGTGACTTCCGCTTCGCTCCATCATCGAGCATTGATAATTCGACATCGGATTTTGGATTGAACCAGATGTAATAGACAGGCTTGGCGGTAAGCTTGCTCAATATATATCTCATTCGCTTCGTGCCGGTCTGCATATTCCGGCGGCAGCCGTAGCTCTGCAGAAAAGAGCTGATTTGGCGCTCAATGAATTCGGCCTGGGCGCCCCCTAATTCGGCGAGCTTTCGCTGTACTTTTTCTGCATCGACAAGCTCCGGGTTTTCTATCCCAATCATACTAAACGCTTCTATAAGCTGAACACATCTTGCAGGCATTTTGGCTGTGTAAGCAGTCATTCCCGCTTTTTCAAAGAAAGGATTGACCAGTCCCATCACCGCCATCGCCTCGATGATGGGCACATTCATTTTTGGCGTAGTCTTTCGCACTAATCTGCTCGCTAAACCCAGCCCACGGAACCTGGGCTCGATAACGACTCTGCTGATACAGCGAATGTTCTTGTTGATAAGCGCCAACCGTGTGCTCCTGTCGAAGCCGACAAAGAAATTGTCCGTAGCAACATTTCGGAGCTCCAGCCCCGGGACCGGCATCGAGTAAACTATAACTCCCATGGCTTTTGTATGTAGCGTTCCCCCTACCGGTTTCAAAGCAAAGATGCGCTCGAAAGGCCCCAGCCGACTATCGCGGTAGTGATAATGTGCAAGCTGCTTGTAATCATCAAGACAGCCGGGGATAATTTGTAACCTTCTGCAAACAGAGCACTCTTTCATTTTTCCTTTGGGGGTTTTCAGATTGAATACCCTGACAAATGGTCAAGTAATATAGTAAATTATTTAGCCCTCCCCCCATAATTAGAGCTATCTGCGGATTTGATGCGAAATTTGATGGATTTTTCGGGTGGCCAATTCACCTAAGTACTTATTTAGAAATGAATAAAAAATTTTTCAAAAATTCTAATTTCTGCTCGCAGGTATCAGCGGATTTGATTGAAATTCCTGAGATATTCCTGTGGCAAGCAGGAAGAGCAGCCTAATTGAAAAGAATTTTGTTATTTAGCCGATTTAAGCATTAAAACAGGCTATTTTCTTGATTTTCTGCAATTTCCTATTGTACGTGTTTAGCCCGAAAATGTAGGTTTTTGGCCGGAAAACGGCAGTCATTACCAAATTCAGGTGTTTTTTAGGCTCTTTGGAACCACAAAAACCTCGATAGACGTCTAAAATCGCCGTTTTTCCTGGCTAAACACGTACTTCCTATTTAGGAAATTAATTCTAAACAAGAAAATATACTGTTGACAATTTCTTGAAATTACGATATATCCTATATAGGAAAATAGCCATATTTAGGAAAAACAAACATGAGAGTTACAGAAAGAGAAATGATTCAATATTTGCAAAGAGCAGGCTATCAATATGCGCCCTTAACAATAAAAGGCTTTGAGGAGCAGGTTCTTCTGCCACAGGGATATCAAGCTGACGCAATCATAGAGTTCTCGATTCAAGATGGGCCCTGCTTTGAAGCCTTGGTAGAGATTGTACCTGTACCCACGCCAAAGAATATTCTTGAGAAGTCCCGACTTCTTTTTGATTATATTAGTAAAACAAACAAGCCGAATATCGTACCTTTGATAATAGCTCCCTATATTGGCAAAAGACAGGCTAAGATGCTGGCCGATACAGGTATTTCGTGGATAGACATATCCGGCAATATGTCAATTAGAGTTTCAAATCAGATATACATCGAACATACAGGTCAAAAGAATCGTTTCCCCGACACTGCACCGATTAAAAAAATTTTTCAGGGTACATCTTCCCTTGTAAGCAGAGCCTTACTTCTGAAACCGGAAGGTTTTTCATCTCTGTATGAATTGGTTGACTTTATCAATGAGCGTAATGCCAACATAACATTATCGACAGTCTCGAAAGTTTTAAAATCTCTTGAAGAAGAACTGTTGATAGCAAAAAGTAATAAGCTTATTTCTGTAAATGAAAAAGAAAAACTTCTTGAGAGACTTAAAGAAGGCTACATTAATTCCACAGAACGAAAGTCGAGGGAAACATACAGGTTCGCAACTGAGAGCACTAAAAAACTGTTTTTTGATTTCTACCAGAAACAATTAGGTTATGTAGCTTGCGGATTCTATGCAGCGCAAATAAAAGGCCTTGCACTTACAGACCAAATAACGATATTCGTAAAAGACATAGAACAAGTGAGAATGTCCGCTAAGCAAAATTGGATTAGAATTACTCCTGATGCTGAATTTGGTAACGTTAGCATAACAGAGGTTAAGGACCCTGGTGTTTGGTTTAATGTTCCTTTGCCTATGTACAATCGTGATGTTGTTGTCGATGACATAGAATTATATCTTGAGATGATGGTTGATACACCAAGAGGCCCAAAGATTGCCGAACAATTAAAGCGTCGTATTTTAGAAAAGGCCGATATCAGTGGATAGAAGAATATTTCAACAGTTAGCAGATTTGGCAGAGTCATTCAACAAAATTGGGCTCAAGCCTGTCATCTGTGGGGGATTGGGCATCTAATTATGCTTTCACAAATGTGAAGGAGAAGCACAGGAATTGATTCGAACCACCAACGATATAGATTTAATTCTCACAAAGACCCAGGTCATTGAAAAAGCCCGATGCAGGGCCATCGCCGAGATAATTACCGGTGAATTAAGATACATTGTTCGCGAGGGTCGTGAATACCTTCATTTCAAGAAAAATCAGGACCAGTATCTTGATATCCTGGCTCCGCCTATTGAAGGATTCAAAACAGAAGGATTCAGGATTAAATTTGTCAGCTCAAAACTACACGGCCATATTACTAACGAAGCCTGTTTTGTTGAAGAGGATTTAAGAACTGTATCTTTACTGCCATTCCTGCCTAAGAACTATAAGAGAAGTAATCTCGAAGTTCAAGTACCTTCACCAACAAATTCACTGCTTCTGAAGCTTTTTGCATTTAACGATTGGGACGAAGGTCAAAGACAAGATTCCGAGCGAGCTCAGGCACATGCATTGGACATATATATAGCAATAACGTTGACAAACAGAAATGATTATCTCGAAGGCCAAAATTTTTTATCTCGGCATAGAGATTCAGAGATAATCCAAGGAGCACAATTTATAATCGGTAGTAAGTTCTCTTCTGTTGACAAACCCGGGTGGCAACTTGTGCTTGAGGCATCCAGCTTTTACCCCGAAATAAACGTTCGGCAAAAAAGAGAAAGATTAGACGATGCAAAACGCCGTTTAGTAAGATGGTTCACTATCTAAGTACTTTGGTTCAAATCGGTGGGCTGAAGCCCCACTGCATAATTATTTCATTTCCCCGGTCTGTAGCCTAACTCCTTTTTTAGCAGGGCGATAAAGACGGCGGCGGGGTTTCGGCCGGTGCTCGCCTTTCTGGCGTAGTCCAGGACCCTGTCGAAGATTTCCCCATTGAAACGGCCGGTTGCACAGCCAACCATAAGCCAGTTTGTTATATTGCGAAAACAGGTGCGGTCGGACTGATTGCGAGGCCTGATAATGCTGAGCAGGGCTTCGTTGAAAGAAAGTGCTCGAAGCGAATTCGAAGAAGAAAGAGATTGCTCCTTCGTATACGTATTCGTATTAACTTTCTTTTCTTTTTCGTTTACGTTTCTTTTCGGGTTCGTTGGTTGAACCGGCGATGTAACACCTATTGAACCGTGGTTCAACTGTTGTTGCCTTTTTTTTGCGCTTGCAAGTCCTGCTTTACGCTGGTGTTGTATAAATTTCTTTGCCCTTCTTAACTCTTTTGTTACACGTTTATGTTTAATCACGCCGTTGCGTGTCTGAAACTTTTTTGAAATGTTCTGCCAGATTTCCTCGAATTCTTCGACACTTTCGCAATAGCAGAGTTTGCTCAGAGCTGATGGTTTATATTCGCATCTACCGTTGTTGGAAGTAAGATAGAAGATTAAGGTACAATATACACTTCTTTCGGCATGAGACGTTGTGATGTAATCTAAGTCTGTCAAAAACGCTTCGCTTTCCAGTTGAACGTACTTGATTTTCATTTGCCTGCCTGCTTATAGATAACCTGTGTCGGGCCTGATAATTCCTTTACGACCAGAACGTCCGGCGATAAATCGAGCAGGATGTCATCGTGGCTTGAGGCCAGGATAAATATCGTTCTGGTACGCTTTGCGAACTTGTGGACATTATATGAAATCACCGCAGCGGTAATTCGGTCTAATCCGGAGCAGAATTCATCTGCGAAGATGAATTTCTTTTTCGCTGCCAATGCCATCGCCAGGCGAAAGCGGTATTTTTGGCCTTCGCTGAGATTGCAGGGCTGATTGAGAATACAAAAACAATCGTTCAGCCCTGCGATGCTGAGCATTCTAAGACTGGTTATTAAATTACTCTCGATACAATCGATAAGGGTTTTGTCGCTGGGCAGTTTTATTCGGGCAAGGTTTATCCTGTCCGGTGCGGGGATGGATTTTTCCAGCTCTCTCAGCAGAACGCTTTTGCCAGCCCCCGATGGGCCTGTGATATAGACGATATTGCCGTCATTTATTTCCAATTGACAGCTATGGTTGAGACGCCTTTCAGTGAGTCCGTCCACAGTCAGGCCGAACATCCTGCAGACTAAAGCAACCTTTTCGGTAATTGTTCCCTGCCAGTTGAAACTTTTTGAGACGCTGTATGTTGGCATAACTCGTACCTCGTATTACATTATCCACTATCCTTCAGGATACTTTGTACCTTTTTCAGAACTTCGCGAACGTGATAAAAGCTCCAGTGCCGCTTTACGGCGATTTTTCTCATTGACAGACCTGTCAGGAAGTAGTCCTTTGCGATGGTCATCTGTTCTCTGGTAAATTTTTCACGGTTCCGTAAACAGACTATGTATTTGCCGTCTATGAGTCGTTTTGTCAGTCCGTTTATTCTTCGAGCGATACTTGTATCGCTAATGCCGGTCAGCCGGGCTATCTGCCGAAAGCTATTGCCGTTCTCCAGATACATTGTCATCAGGACCTTGTCTTTCCCGTTTAGCAGGTTCAGCCTGTCCCGCAGCAGGTCGATTTCGTCTCGATACTGATTTTTGGCTTCCCGCGTTTTCTGTGAGATATTTGTGTGAATTTTTTTCATCGTTGAACTTCAGTCATTCCGTGCCCACTCGGCTTTGCTCATGGCAGGCCTTGTTGCGGAATCTATTGTTTCAACTCTGGATTCCTGCTTGCGGGCTTGTCGAAAAAGTCGAGATTGCTTCGTCGCAACGCTCCTCGCAATGAAACAAAAGGCGTTTTCAGGTCATTGCGAGCGATTTGAAAAATCGCGTGGCAATCTCAAAACGTTGCTCTTGGACTTTTTCAACAGACCCTTCCGTAGGAATGACAATCCGTCAATATGTCTTTAAACGAGCACCAAGTTACCATTATTCCAGTTTGCCCAGTACTTCTTGTTAGATAGCGACTTAACACAGTATATAATTTAACGATATATTTAACATTGTCAAGTGTTTTGTAATATTTTTTACAAAATTTCTCAAAAATTTGGGAATTATCAAATATTTTGATGATTTTCCCTGTTTTTTTGCCTTTTTGCTCTCTATAGGTGATAGAAATCAAGTGTCCAACTCATGTGAAACTCTCGTGCTATATAGCGACTTTGCAGAGGTAGGAACTGCTATGGAGAAGGAATCCGTATATAAAATTTGTGTTATGGATTGAATTACGATATTTTCCTGCGATGATAAGAGCGTTTTAAAGTAGTGCTCTGTGACACATGATTTAAGGAACTGTTATTGCGAGGCCACAGAATGCGACCGTGGCAATTTCTAATCTGCGAATGGTTGAGATTGCTTCGGTCATTTCGTTCCCTCGCAATGACATCCATCGATTGAACTGTCACAAAACAGTAGGAGCGGTTCGCAAACCGCCCATACCTGGGATAATGTTGCAGACAAAGGTGTAAAAATGAGCTGTATAGGTGATAAATTTCAGCAGGAAACAAAGTATGAGCCGAGCAGAATGCCGAGACATAGACTTGCTTGGAGTACTAAACCGGCTTTGTATAAGGAATATCCAGAAGCACAAAAGATTGAGCTTCCATCCTTTGAGCCTGCTCAGGCTCCAAGCTTAGACCAGACTCTGAAGCAAAGAAAGAGCATTCGTGATTTTCAGGCCCGACCGATTAGCAAAGACCAACTTTCGTATCTGCTTTGGGCCTCGACCGGTATCCAGCGTATCGAGGATGGCTATGAATTTCGCACAGCCCCATCGGCAGGAGCTCTTTACCCGATAGAGACCTATGTTGTTGCCAACGACGTATGGAAACTGGAAGCGGGCGTTTATCATTACTCTGTCAGAGCTCATCAGCTTGAGCAATTAAAGCAGGGTGGGTTTCGCCAACAGATTGCCAGGGCGGCTTTAGGTCAAGGGATGTGCGCTACGGCTGCTGCTGTTTTTGTTTGGTCGGCTGTTTTCGCACGGTGTAAATGGAAGTATGGCCAGCGGGCGTACAGATATATTTACCTTGATACCGGCCATATCGCTGAGAATTTGGCTTTAGCGGCTGTTAGTTTGAATCTTGGTAGCTGTGAAGTTGGGGCCTTGTACGATGAGCAGGTCAATGCGATTTTGGGCATTGATGGCACGGAAGAAAGCGTACTTTGCATGGCGGTTATCGGGGTTCCGGCCTGATGGCAGAAACTTATGCCCAGGCAGTTCCAAGTATTATCGGCGGCTGACTGAACAGAACGTTTAATAACCAGCTTTCTGCCGAGAAAAACTTTCCAAGATATTATCGGAAAAAGTTTTACAATCAGCCATTTAACAGTTATATTGCATTTTCAAATACCAATTGCACCTTATTCTACTCAACAGGTGCGAGATTTGAAAATACAGTCAAAAGGGATTTTGCAAAAGACAAAAGGTAAAGGACACCATGGCAGGAAGGAGTCCTAAAGTAGTAGTAATTGGCAGCACCTATGTGGATATGGCGATAAGGTGCGGCCAAATCCCATCACCCGGACAGAGCGTTATCGGCACTGCTCTTTCCTACACAGCCACCGGTCCGGGACCAAATCAGGCAGTGGAAGCTGCATTGTGCGGCTGTGAGGTGCATCTTATCAGCAAAATCGGCGGCGACCCATTTGCTCAGATGGCTAAGGCGAGGCTTGCAGAGCTCAATGTCAACACCGACTTTGTCTATACCGCCGAGGCCAAGAATACCGGTGTTGTTGTAACTATGGTAAATGCCGCAGGCGAAAACGCCGCCTGTTACTACGCCGGAGCAAACAGCGCTTTACAATCTCTGGACATCAACTCCGCCGAACAGATTATTTCAGAGGCGGACGTTTGTCTGATTCACGGCCAATTGCCACAGGAAGCAATTGTAGCCGCTGTTCGTTGTGCGAAGATACACGGCACAGAGGTCATTCTTAATCCTGCAAGACCGGTAGAGCAACAAGGCCAAGAAAGCAGCGACGTGCCTGTCGACTACTTTACGGTTGACATCCTGCTTTCTAATCTTTATGAAGCTGCGGAGATTGCCGACCATTCAGCAGCCAATGTTCGTACCGCCAAGCTGATTGGCTCTGATCTTGTGGCTCGTGGCGTTGGCTCTGCTGTGATAACAATGGGCAAGCGGGGCTGTATGGTCGTTGACAGAAGCGGCGCCGACCAGATTCGGGGTTTTGACGTGGAACTTGTGGACCAGACCGGCAGTGGAGATGCATTTGCAGGGGCACTGGCTGCTTACTACGCTGTAAAAGACGATGTAAGAGGAGCGGTCAAATTCGCCTCGGCGGCAGGCGCCTTAGCCTGCACAAAGTTCGGCTCGACCGAGGCACTGCCCACAAAAGCCGAGATTATCGAGCTACTACAGAAAGAAGATATCGAGTAAAAGCACAACTCGATACCGGATGCACAGCAATTACCCCTCCATTACTGTCGGCTCGTGCTACGTAGCGATTACTTCGCAGAGTAGCAGGCTCTGTTTAAGAGCAAACGTAATACCTTCTAATTTCAAATCCTCAATTCCTCAAAGCCGTTTTTTTCTCGATCTGCTGTTTATATTGCCATGCCTTTTTTTGAAGAAGATTCGGTTAAGTTCAATTCATCGACTCGTCTTCGAGGGAATCAAGGCTCATAATGACATCGTGCATAAAAACTCGTCTTCCGCTCGGCGTGTCGTGAGCGGCGTAGGTCATTCCTCGCTCCGAATCGTAGTAGGCGTACCAGCTATAGGCGGACAACCATTCATAATCCTCGTCGTCAACTTTTGCGTTTAGGCCGTTCCCTAACGGTATCTCTTTCATTTTTCCCTCTTATTTTCTCAAAACCAAAAACAGCCGATGACCTTACTTTGGGCTGTATTGTAATTCTTGTGGGCTTAAAAGGCAAGGTTCGGTTTTGGTGCGGTGAAAATGATTCGAGCACGATTTTCAATCAAAAACCCTGATACTTACTTGAAAAGTAAGCAAGGATAAGCGTGGTGAAAGGTGATCTCATGAGTCAAAATAGATAAAAATATCCGCGAGTTTTCAATCAAAAACGCTGATACCTAAAAACAAAAATCGGAATTTTAAAATATTTTTTTATTCATTTCTACAAAAGCGCTTACGGAAAAAACTCCCTTTAAAAATCCTGCAATTTTCGAATCAAACGTGCAGATAGCTCTAATTATGGCAGCAGTGATCGGCAACTTGTAGCCGGTTAATGGTAATTGGTAATTATTTAACCACCGACCAAAAAATGGAGTTCAAAGCATGGGATTTGACCTTGATATCTTTCAGGATGAGCAGCTTGAGGCTGATTATATTGAGTGGCTCGTTGATGAACAGTCGATTGATGTTCGAGGGCACTTTGAGAAGCTGTGGGAATATTACGCAAACCCCAAGATGGAAATGCACGGCACCGGCGCCTGTGACAGAAAGGTGAATGAATCAGGGCGGTGCTATGTGCAGGCGCAAGAATATGGGCTTCCTGCGAGAATAACGGGGCTTGTCCACAGTGGACAGGTGGGCGTCTTCGGCGCGAGGTGTGCCCGCGAAGTGCAACGAAAAGAAGTAGTAATTGAGAATGATATTGCCTGGCGCATAAACGCGGCGGTGGACTTTTTGTTCGGCAAGCCGATTAGTTTTGTTTCGAAATCGCCAGATAGCCAAAAAAGTGCAGAAATTGAGGCGATATTAAAGGCACTGTTTGCAGCCAACGGCGGTATCGCGTTTTTCCAGGATATGGCGGTGCTCGGAAGTGTTTATGGTTTTGTCGATTGTTTCGTCAGGCCTGGCGAAGAAATCATCGAACGCATTTTCTCCTCCTCCCCCGCCAACTACGAGCGGGGACAAACCCAAACCCTCTCACTGGCTTCCCACAAAGCGGGGTCTCTTGAAGATGTGCTGAAATTGGCACAGACAATCGGCCTTGAACTGATTGAGGCACCAAGAGCACTGCCTGTTCTGGATGAAAACGACTATAAAAAGACAAGATATTACGTGCAGCACTTCTACCAGAAGAAAAACGCACTGAGTAAGAAAAGCTCGTTTCTATCAAGAATATTCTCCGGCGGTAAACGAAGCAGTAATAGTCGGCAAATAGTTGCGGTGACGGAGATTACTTCTGCTGCGGCTTACCAGAGATATGAAGACAAGCAGCTTGTTGGGCAAGCCCAATTGCCGTGGGGTTTTCTGCCGGTGGTGCATATCCAGAACATTGCTCAGCCATACTACTATGAGGGCTTAAGCGACGTCGAGCCGTTGATACCACTACAGGACGAGCTTAATACCAGATTGAGCGACAGGGCCAGCAGGATTACGTTCCAGTCGTTTAAGATGTATCTGGGTAAAGGGATAGAGGGCTTTGAGGATAAGCCCATTTCGCCCGGCAGGATGTGGTACACCGACAATCCGGAAGCGACTATTGAAGAATTCGGCGGAGATGTGGCAACGCCAAGCGAGGGTCTGCACATCGCTGAAATCAGAGAGGCACTGGACAAGACCAGCGGTGTAACGCCGGTAGTGGCCGGCGTTCTGAAGAACAAGCTTGGCAACCTTACAAGCGCGGTGGCCCTTCGACTAACGCTTATGGGGATGCTCTCAAAGAACGAACGTAAGAAATTTACTTACAACGAGGGGCTTAAAAGAATCTGCAGGATGGTTCTGGCGATACTCGATACGGCCAACATCTATAAGAGTTCCGAGGCGGACAGAGAGGTCGATATCGTTTTTTCCAGCCCACTGCCTGAAAACGTGATGGAGAAACTAAAAGAAGCCCAGATTAAAAAAGAGCTGGGTGTTCCGACTGAGCAGGTGCTCAGAGAATTAGGCTATGAGGCCACGAGAGAAAGTTGACATTTTGAACGGCGAATTCCCACCTGTGAGGGAATGACATATCAGGAGGTTTTATGAGTCCGATTGAGACACAAGAGGTTTTGTCAGAAGACATAACGGGAGCAAGTGACAATGACAATATGAAACTTGTTCCGGTGACTGAGTCAATCCGCTATCGAAAGAGGGCACAGAGTGCTGAAAAAAAGGTTGAAGCTTTGATGGAGCAACTGGCGGAGGCAAAATTGCAAGTAAAATCGATGTCTGAGCAATTGAGCGATATTCAAGCCGAGCAGAAACTGACTCGCAAATTAGCTGCTGCGGGGACAGTTGATATGGAAACGGCTGTATTGCTTGCCAAAGCCAAAATGGAAGGGCAAATGGAAGCGGATTTGGACAGTGTAATCGAGCAGTTGAAAAATGAAAAGCAATATCTGTTCGGCCATGTCAGTGGAGCTGTAACAGTGAAAAAGACAGCAGGGGCTAAGGAGCGAATGACAAACAATCAGACTGTTCTCGAAAGAGCAGCTAAGAAGGCTGCAACGACAGGTAATCGAACAGATTTGCAGGAGTATTTGAAACTGCGAAGGAATTTTCTGTAATTTTGGTGAGTAGTTAAATAGTGAGTGGTGAGTAGTCAAGCAACCAATTAACCACTCACCAAGTAACCAATTAACTAATTGAAGGAGAAGCACAAATGGCTTTTACAGGAAAAGCAACTTATTCAGCGGGTACAACTTTAGCCGAACTGGCTGAAGATGTATCAGATTTGATAGGGATAATTTCGCCTTATGAGACGCCTTTGCTGGATGCTCTTGGTGACCCGATGAGAGAGGCGATGAGCACACATCATGAGTGGCTTGAAGATGAACTTTTGCCGAACAAGGATGCTATCAACGACAGCACATATACCGACCCGAGTGCCGACACCGACTTTGTAGTTGATAACGGCAGCAGGTTCCGTGTGGGAGACCAGATTCAGGTAGAAGGCAGCGAGGAATTAATGCTCGTGACGGGTATCAACAGCAATACGCTGACGGTGGTTCGCGGTTATGCAGGCACTACAGCGGAAGACCTTGCCGATAATCAGGTGATAAACATTCTGGGAAATGCGGCTCTTGAAGGGGCGGACAAGCCCGGTGCGAGGTTTACCAATCGCAGCAGGTACGGCAACTATACGCAGATATTTACAGCTACGGTGGAAGTGAGCGGGACGGATATGGCTGCAAGCCAGCTGGGTCTGGCAGACGAGATGGATTACCAGAAGCAGGAACGGCTTCGTGAACTTCT
This sequence comes from Sedimentisphaerales bacterium, assembly GCA_049287505.1. Classification (GTDB taxonomy): domain Bacteria; phylum Planctomycetota; class Phycisphaerae; order Sedimentisphaerales; family Anaerobacaceae; genus NIOZ-UU13. The sequence goes on from JBAQFY010000352.1 coordinate 43,674, forward strand.
TCGCGACCTGGAAAATACGGTCGTCAACGGCGGCCGGCCGGCGAGCAATCCCGAAGGCAGCGGTTCGGTGAGAAGGTCGATGAAGGGCATTATTCAGCACCTATCAACTAATGTTTTCCATACCGGCGACAGTGGCTTTCCAACAGGCACCGGTCTGGATGAGGACAAGATTAATTACGTGCTCAGGCAGATTTGGGCGAGCAGTAATGGCAACGTGGACCTGATTGTGGTTGGTGGTTTTCAGAAGCGAAAGATAAATGCTTTTTCAGCCGGTAGCCGAACCTACGGAGCCAACGATACCACCTTCACCGATATGATTGGCATTTATGAAAGTGATTTCGGCGTCTGCAGAATTGTTACCACACGATGGATGCAGCAGGATGCAGCGCTGCTGCTGGATTCGTCTCGTATTAATGTGCTGCCGTTAGCGGGGCGGAACTTTCATTTCAAGCCGTTGGCAAGCGGCGGCGACTATGAATGCGGTGAGCTAATTGGCGAATATACTGTGGAACTCAGGAACGAAGCGGCACACGGTCTCATTCGCGATTTAAGTACCAGCTAAATCGCGGGGGTGTAGCAGACGCATCCTGATGCGTCCGGGCAAAGGTGCCCAAAGAGTGTTTGCTCTTTGGGCACCTGAGAAGCCCTTTTGATTGGAAGGGAGCTAAAGGAAATGGTTAGTTTTTCGAACGATGCAGATATCTTGAAATATGAGCCTATACTGTTCGGGGAGTTACATCTGCCGCAGCAGGTACTTGTGACAGGAACAGGGGGGACGCTTAGCGGAACAACATTCACTGCAAACGGTGCAGATTTTGTAAGTGCACAAGTATCTGCCGGCGGCGTTGTGTATTTTCGTTCTGCGGATGGGACGTTAGATGGGGCATATGAGATAGTTTCCGTGGATTCGGTGACGCAGCTTAGTGTTTCCGTAATCAGGTCGGATTCAGCGATGGCTGCCGTAGCGCCGCCAGCGGCTACTGAAATATTCTATCGCATCAGCACGTTCGGACCACAGGCTAATGAAGCAGGTTTTCAGTTGACCGAATACTTCGGTATTAGCCCGGGCAATCCTGCAAGTGACATAGATGCAGAGGATGTTCTGGATACGAACGTATTGAAGAGGACGTCGGTTTTTGCGGTCATCTCAACTGTGTATGCGATGTTAGCCAGCAAAGCCAAAGACGAGAATTTCTGGAAGAAAAGTCTGCACTATCAGAATCTTTTTTCCAAGGCAAAGGAACGGTGCCGGCTTAGCATCGATGTCGGCTCTGACGGGGTGGCTGATGTTACTAAAGTTGGGGCGTCTGGAAAGTTAGTGCGTGATTAGTTTGTATAGAGAAGACAAATGAGTGTTACTTTGGACGGACAAATTTTGTTTGACGAGCAACAGTTAGAGATTGAGCTGGACAGTCTTAACCGAGACTCGATAGAGAGAGCGGTGTCGGGACTGGATGGTGTGCTCAGTGTTGATATGGGTGGGCGTTCCAGGAAGATAAGACAAAGAGGTACACTGCGGGCGCAAAGCCGAACGCAGATGAATGACAGAATCAATGTAATATCGGCATATATGGACGGCAATACACACACACTGGTAAGCAATGAGGGAGAAAAATTTGATAACCTTCGTATGGATTCCTTAAAAGTAAACAGTAAACGGGCAGGTGGCGGCAGTATGGTTGTCGATTATGAAATCGTTTATACACAGTTAGTTTGAAAGCGTAAAGCGTAGAGCGGATAAAAAAGGTAAAAGCAGTAATGGGACTTATCAGCACTGGGATAGAAAAGGTCAGAGCGTTTGAATTGCCCGCTGGTATTTGGGGGGACGGCGAGTTTGTCGAGGCCCTGCGGGTAGCGCTGGTGAAGTGGTCCGCCAAAGCGAACCTGAGCGATAAGTTTTATCAGGTTTATGTCAACGGCCAATATGCAGGAGTAACTATCGACAGTCATCAAAGGCAAATGGTTGTTCCAATACCCACCTCTTTGGAGTCAGCAGTTCGGATAGAAGTCTTTGCCGTTGAGCCGGAGCAGGCGGATACTGATTTCAGTAATGAGCTTGTCCAGCCACCGGCCACTAGTGGACGGGTGAGAATAAGTCTGTTGCGAAGCCAGAACCTGCCGAGTGACGCAACTGCTGAAATCTACTTTGACAACGGGACAGGCGAAATTGATTACAGCCAGCCGCTGACTGATTCGCCGATAAGGATTTGGCCTGCCTGGCAGGATAAAGCCGGTTTCGGGATGAGCAGATTTGGTGTTTGTGATTTCGGTTATGATTCGGCAGCAGCGGTTGGATTTGGGAAGGGCAGTTTCGGGCACGGTCAGTTTGGCCTTGATGCTGATACGATTGAATGGATAAGCCCGCCGCTCGTGGCAGGTGTTTATAAATTTGGCGTTAAGGTTATCGACCAGAAGGGTAACGAAAGCAATGCCAGCGAAACCGAACCAATAACAGTAATACCAGCGGCAAAACCTGCTGTGCGAGTAAGCATTTCTTCCTTTGATAAACAGACAAATCAACTGGTATTAAGTGTCTCATAAAAGAGTAACAAGGAGAATACTATGGCTGAAGTGTATCCAACTGATAACGAGCTGTTAAATATACAGTCTGACAGCGAGACCGGCATCGAGTATATAGCAACCGGCAAGGCGCCATATTATCTGGAGTTTCGGAAATTGCTGTATCGGCTGTTGTTGGCGACACGGCGCGCGAACGACTTGAGAGTCTATGACGAGGGCGGGCTGGACGTAGGCGTAAAAGCGGGCAAGTTCTGGCTGGATACGGAGATGATAAGCTATGCCGGCTCATCGAGCAATACTTTGGCAGATGATAAGCAAAATATTTATATCTATCTGAGTTCGTCCGGCAGTCTTGTTACCAACGAATACAGCAGTTTTCCTGATATGGCAACTACGCCGCATATTCGGCTGGCGATAGTAAGCACATCGGGTGGGTACATCGACTCAATAACCGATTGCCGAATGGGTCATAATATTGTAGTGCCATACGGAGCCGGTGGGATTAAAAAGACAATCGAGGCACATACCAGCGAAGACACACTTATGACAGCGGAATCCGGCAGTGTTCACAGTAACCTTGGTGCCAGCGGGATAGTTACGCTTACGCTGCCTGCCTCGGCACCTGCGGGAACGATATTTAGCTTTGGAGTCCAGGCCCCTTATGAGCTGCGTATTGACCCCGGTACAGCGACAATCCGAGACGACAGCGGCCAGACAGCGGACAAATATAAATCAGCTAATGCGGTCGGAGAATGCCTTAGCATTGTAGCCGATTCCAACGGCGATTGGGCTACCATTGCCAAGAACGGGACCTGGACCGAGGAGGTGTAAATATGCTTATTTCCACAACCAAACCACCTGCCGGCTCTGTCGGATTAAAAGAAGTCAATAAAGATTTTTGTGCTGCTTCAATCGGAGCAAAAGGGGTATATCCGAGAAGGCATTTTATTCCGAAACTCATTGAACCTTTCGATGATACCTCACAATGGGACACCGGTATACGCGTAACTAAAGCTGCGGATACCGACAATTATTTATGCTCAGCATCAGCGACTCCACAGGCGATGAAGTGCGCAAAGCAAGCCGGAGGCACCTCATCGTTTACCACCAAAACGATTACTGAAACCAATCTGGCTAATACTCTGGTTTATGTTCGATTCTATGTGCACGAAGGTAGTGGCTCCTCATCTTATGACAAAATTTCAGCGACCTATCTTGTTGTTGGTGACAGCACTTTTTCAAATTACCAGATGATGCTGCTTGCCGAGAGTGGGTATATAACGGGACCGGGCTGGTATGAGAGAATTATTGCACCGAAGATGAGCAATATGGATGCCGGGACCTACCCGTTATGCTGGGAGCATGTTACAAAGCTTCGCGTTCGGGTTGATTCGGCAGGAAGCGATGATACGCCAGCGATAACGTGGGATAAAATAATGTTCATTCCTCATTTGGCTCAACCCCAATATGCTATCACTCTGGATGACGGCTTTGATGACGATTATAAATTTGCAGCTTATTTGAATGCAAAGGGGATTAGAGGTACATTCTTTATCATTCCATCGAAAATTGGAACGAGCGGTTATTTAACATTAGAACAGCTTCATCAGATACATAATGCCGGTCATTTGATAGCTAACCATAGCTGGAGCCACAAATGTTTGAAGACGGATAATCTCACTGCCGCCGAATTTATAGAAGAGGTTACAAAAGCAACGGACTGGATGTGTGCTAATGGTTTTTCAGACGGGGGAAGGATATTTGCGCTGCCGGGAGGAACTGCTAACTGGGAGGACGGATTTAACAGCATTTATGGAGAAAGATGGTTTGACCTGTTGCGGCTTTCGACAACCTGCCACGATATTGGCTTCTTTGACCCAACGATACAATGGATTAATTCATTTGACGATACAACAACTGCGGAATCCCAAGTCAATAAAGTAATAGATGCGGGGACGATTGTGATTACAGGATGGCATTCTGTAAATGAAGGAACATCGTTTACGTGGACCAACTGGAAAACACATATCGACAATGTGGCGGCAAAACGAAATGCAGGAAATCTCGATGTGGTAACTATGGCAGACTTGTTAAGTATAGGAGTCTAAGATGGCGAACGAAATACATGTAGATTATGCCTCTGGCGATACACTTTATGCGATTGTTCGTAACGCTGCAGGAGAAGTCTGGTATGTTGGAGGACAAGTTTTTGAGGTCTGGGGGACAGGCAACCGTACTGCAGATGATTACGATATACCCCTTACAGATAAGGGTGGCCACAGATATGTGGGTAACGTTGATGGCAATATCCCTTCAGGTAGATATTCCATTCAAATATTCTTGCAGGCCGGCGCCAATCCTGCTGATAGTGATAACCTTGTTGGAGGTGGCGAAATTGTATGGTCCGGGGTAGGCGAAGTAACCAGTGACAAACTGCTTGCCAACAAGGCTGTCCAAAAAAAATCGACTGGAGAAATCAAATACTACGATGATGACGGGCAAACGGTCCTTCTGACTCACACCCCTATCGATGCTGAAGCGACTATCACAAGGACGTCGAGTTGATGAAAACTATGAATATTGGGGAGATACAAAATGGGTAGTTATGCAGATTATTGGGAAAACGAGATTTTAGACCATCTTTTTGGCAAGGGTTTGTATAACGCCACGTTGGGATCTGGTGGAACTTACCCTGATGTTACGATTTATGTGGGGCTGTCGACTGCAGAACCACTTGATGACAGTTCCGGATTAGCCGAGCCAAGTGGCAATGCTTATGCTCGAGTTTCGACTTCTGGTGCTGATTGGAACACTGCATCTGGCGGGACACTTGATAACGCCAATGATATTACTTTTCCAGAGGCCAACGGTAGCTGGGGGACGATAACTCACTTTGCCTTATTTGACGCGGCGACAGGTGGTAATATGTTGGCCTCTGGGGCATTAAGTACATTTAAGACTATTGGCGGTGGGGATACAGCTAAATTTGCCGCGGGCGATTTAGATGTATCGTTAGATTAAGTCCCAGCCGTTGAGCTCCGCAAAATGAAGTTGCGGTGAAAGGAGGTTAACTAATGGCGACCATAAGCAAGAATTGGGCTTCGCAAAGCCAAATAGTAGGCTCTGGCGATGGTTATGTAACTTTATCGGGGACTACGGAGTCGTACTCTTCGGATGTAGATTTAGAAACAAATGGGTACGAAGGCGCTCACGTCATTGTAGAAATCAACTACGATGCTACTCCGACTGATGAGGTTAAGATTAAACTATACGGCTCTCTCGATGGTACTAACTATGATGATACACCTATCTGGGAGATGCAGGGGGATAAAAGCGTTGACCCACAGCAGTTAAGCTTCATTATCAAAGACCTTGCGCACTTCAGAATTGGCGTGCAACAGACAGGTTCAACAAACAGCCACGATGTCCGTGCCTATGTCCAACTGTGGAACTATATATCCTCATAGAACAGAAGGAGATTAAAAATGGCACACGTGCACGTAAGGGAAATAGGTGTAGTTACAAACGGCAGAGGCAAGGTCAATTTGATTTTTCATATTCCCATAAACAGTCCTGTTATGGGAATTGTTCCTACGCCAACCAGCTCAATTGAATCGGAGCTTGAAGCGGGCGAAATAAGCGCGTTGGCCGCCGGTACTGTGGTGGAGCTCTCAAAGACCATTATTGCATTGGAAACACAAGCAACTGTTGACATTGTAACTGCAATAAAGGCCAGTTGGCGATGTGTAAAATCCACATATAACGCCAGTTACAATTTCAAATACAAGCACTATGGGCAAACAATAGTAGATGCCACAACTTAAACCCACAAGAGGAATTTGCTTAAATAGAAGCCATCCCCTCAGTAGAGGCCTTGTCGGTCTCTGGCTTTTCAATGAAGGCTCAGGCAATAAAGTCTTTGACTTGAGCGGGAATGGGAATACAGGGACATTTGCTGGCAATACTGTTTGGGTTCCAGGTAAGTTTGGCTCTGCATTGAGTTTTGATGGCACTACCGATTATGTTGGTGTCGGTTCAAATTCCATATTGATTCTGTCCGGTAGTAATTTATCAATAGTTGCAAGTATTAAAACAAGTGATATTGGCAATCGGCTGATATTTGGTGCTTATCAACCCAGCAATCCTTATTCTGGTTATGCCTTTCGTATAAATGCTTCAAAATTGGGATATTTTTCATCTGCTTTTGGTTCTTGGGTAGAAGCCAATAGTAGTTATGCTGATGGGGTTCAACATATCGTTGCATTTTCCTTGAATGGAACAAGTTGCAGTTTTTATCGTGATGGTGTTTTTGATGGAACTCAAACTTCCGCTGCCCCTGCTTCATATACTGGGAATAAGGCCATAGGCGCAAGAAATGATGGGAATTATAGCTTTTTAGGCACTATTGATTTTATAATGATTTTCAATCGCGTCTTATCCGCTTCTGAAATCGCCCAACTCTACCGAGAGCCGTTTTGTATGTTTGAGGAAGCGATGAGGCCGAAGTTGATAAGTGGCCAAATCGTCAATCTTGCGGGCAGTTCCGTGGCTTTGTCGTATTCAAGTGCAACAGCAAAAGCAATGCGAAAAGTCGGTGGAGATGTAGCAGGTACCTCTGATATCACGGCATTACTAAATTTGATTCGCAGCTTACTAAACATAGAAAGGAATTGGTTAAGAGAAGCGCTCTTTAATGGAATGACTGCTAATGCTTATAAGCTTGGTACGACCTTGAGTTTGGGTTGGTTCTGGGTTCGTGTTGCCGGCTGCTCTGTGCTCTACCGCGGCTCTGATATGGATGAAATAGATTTTGTGAATATATTGGCTGTTGCTGAGCAGGATGCTTGCGATATCTCACCGCCCAGCTACATCCCGCACAACTGTAGTTCGGCCTATTTTTATGTTATCCGTCGGTTCAACAATTGTGGCTATCAGGAACGTACCTTAGCTGCTTCGGTGAAGGTTTCAATAGAATCAAACGGTAATCTGGCGGAGCCGCAACCGAATAATATTTCCGGTTCAAAAGTCGAACAAGTAGACGGCAACAAAATACAGCTTGTCTGGTTCTATTGCCCCCTCGAACAAAAGTCGCAGCCGATGTGTTTCAATGTTTATTATGATGGTCGGACAGGGCAAATCGACTATGAAAACCCTCTTGCTTCAATCGGTTATAAGGGGCGAAAGTTTTACGGCTACAAATATGGAGCACTCGAAGCAGGCAGGTACTTGTTTGCTATAAGGACCGAAGACGCCGGCGGTATAGAAAGTAGTTCTTTAGCGCGGCTGAGAATCCAATTCGACACCACAAATCCCAACGAGATTGATATTTTAAGTGATGAAGCTGTTTAACAAAAGAATTCCAATGTCGCCCTGAGCGCAGCGAAGGGTCTCCTCCTTACCTGAAAGCAAGAGATTCTTCGCTCCACTCAGAATGACAGATTGTTTTACAGGCGTTTTAATGTCTAACAGAATCGACTTTTTCCAATCAGGACAAACACGACTGGCACTTCCGGCCGCTTCTGTTTCAATTTTGGTCGATGGGACGTTGTGTCCGGTGCTGGAGCCAATAGAGATTATACACAGTGACTGGCCGGAATTTAGCTGGGCCAGACTAGCTTACAATCCTGCTGCGTACCAAAGCGCTGGTTTAACCGCTGTCGAAGAAGTCGAGGCTTTATTTGCTATGGGAAAGACCGTTTGCATCCGGCAATATTTTAATGGTGTCCCGCCGGACGCAGCAGCTTTTAGTTTCCCAATCTTTTGCGGTCAGATAGAAAGCATCAATACAAAGTTAGCGCCCGACGGAGAAAAGGCTGAAGTAGTAGCAAGAGATTTCAGTGCAAATTTAAAGCGAGTTACAGTCTATGGCCAGCGTCTGGCAGAGGCAAGCAATTCCAGTGTGTTACTAGCCGGCCTCGATACAACGTTTAATCCCGATGGTAAGGCCAATGCCAATCCGGAACCAATACAAGTTAACGGCAAAAGCTATACGACCTTTTGTGCTGAACCATCGCAAGGCAAATTCTGGAGCTATGCAGAGGTAATTGATTATCTGCTTTGTGAATATTTGACGGTCGGCCAATTACAAACGCCGGGCATAAGTCGACTGAGGATGTTGACCGAGGACCAGGTAGTCCGTGACCTTGATGTCACGGGATTAAATCTGATAGAGGCCCTGCACCGATGCTGTGAGAGGATAGGTCTGAGATTCAAATTCGTCCCTCGACCTGTGCCAACCGGGACTGACCAGGCAATTGTGTTTTATAAGGCCGGCACAGGCAGAGCTGTTGAGTTGAATTGCCAGCAAACCGGCGAGCAGTTTAGCATCTCAAAGACGAACATCGCAAGCTTGCGCAGCAGGAAGAATTTTTGGCCAATAACACACAAATATATCGGCCAGGGCGAATTCAAAATTGTAGAAGCGACTTTCGATTTGGTAAAAGCCTGGGATGGCAGCCTTGAGGACATTAACTATGACAAATTCTCGCCTTCGACTAATCCTGATTTTTATCAGGTAAAAGATGTATATCGCAAATGGTGCCTTAACGAAGCAGGAGATTACAGTGGTGCTCCATACAATCGGGGTGATGCGTTTGACTTTTCCAAAATTTTTAGCAGCAGTAATTATGCTTGCCGCCGCAGGCGTTTTCGGCCCACTTTGACAACCGACAAACAGGGAAAGTCATTAGGTTATTTCCTGCAGGTATCGTTCGATGACGGCTTGCACTGGTGGCAGTACCTTCATGCTTTTAATATCTTGCTCGATGAGTGCGGACTGTGGCTCAGTAGTGACCAGCTCGATGTTGATACATGGGTAGCGACACTGAAAGGAGTGTTGAAATTCAGAATAACCGCCTCGGTAATCAGCGACGAGAGATTAACTTGTACAGTTTCCGACGGGCCTGTCAATTCGACGGTTCCCGTAGTTGAGCACATTATTACACTACCCCGTCAGTTCAAATATCGCAAGGTTACCAGCCAAAGTATCTTTGCAAATTCATTTGATGATGCGATAGGCTGTCCTGATGAGGTCGATGATTCCGATGCCCTTTATGAGTTCGTCCGACACAGGGCAACGGCTTCGTCCGAGACCATCGAGACCATCGATATAAAGACGCCATTTTTAGCATTTGATTACAGGGTCGGTGACAGAGTCAGCACAAGTCCTGAGAGCAGGGACCTGCTGGCCTGCAGGAGTGATAACCGAAGTAGAAACTGGGTAGAGCGGGTACAGATGGATTTTGAAAAGCAGCGTACGAATTTGAAAATCGTTCGACAAAGGGGCTGAGAGTTATGGACAGTGGAGCAAGTATTGTGGATGGTCAACAGATACTGGAAAGACTTGCCCGGAAAGGCTCCGAGCAGGCACAGGAAGTATCCGTTGTCACTTCACCAGGTGCCAGAACGGCTGCATGGGCTGTTAAAGTCAAAAGCAATTCTTCATACAATGTCTATAACGTTGTCGCAGTAGTAATTGGCGATGCTGGCTCGCTGCCGGTTGAAATAGGCGGGCAGACTCAGGCGGTCAATTTAGCTGAATCGTTTCAGCAACAGGGAACGCTGTCGGCAGGGATGTATGCAGTAATGTTTAAAGTAGGCGATAAGAACGTATTCTACGTTAAACCGTGAGCCGAGCGGCGAGTTACAAACTATCGAATGCGAGGCAAGTGATGGCTGAGGGAAATTCCAAATCGTGGCAGTTTAATCGGCAGATAAATGTTTCTGTACTGGTTCAGTTGGTACTTTTGGCCTCTCTGATTGTGGGTAGTTGGGTCAATTTGCAGAGACAGCTTGATATGTTACAACGTGACGTGAATATGCTGCTGCAATGCCAAAAGAATTTTGAGCAAAAGCTCGAATCGCTCTGGAGCAAAAGCATTTCGTACGAATACCGCCTACGGGCGCTCGAAAAAGACATATCCAAGACCGACATAGCTGATGAAGCCTTTTAAGTCTGGCAAAATAAAATCAAGCAGTATCGTTTTTAGCCGAGGAATAAAAACATATCTTTGTGGTATATACTTATGAACAGAACTTTAAGGAAATCGGTGCTTCAAGAATTACGCCCAGACGGAATATGGCAACTAAGTGATCCTATGAAATTGATACTGAGCCGTCTGATATCTCGCTTGCCTAAGAGTAAAGTTTCGGAAGATGAAACACGTTATCCACAAAGTCCAGCAGGAATGAGGGCCTTTTTGGTAAAATTTTTCACTAGGCACTATGTCCAAACCCAAAATAGTTTGGTCAATTATATGACCTCGCAAGATTTTCTTGAGACCATCGGAACCGGACATTTACGAATTCTTGATATAGGTTCCGGACCTGCAGTATCTTCTTTAGCAATTACCGACATGCTTATCTATATCCTTCAACACCTTGTAGAAATGGAAGAATGGCCAAAAAATAAAACAGTTAAAGTTAACTATGTGCTGAATGATACTTCCAGAATTTGTCTTGGAACGGGAAAACGTATGCTGATTAACCATTTTAACATTGGTAGGAGGTATAACGGAAATGTTATTCACGGCCAGACGATTAGCATCCAGAAAGCTTTTCCTGATAATATAAACCAACTTCGGCGGATAAGATTTAATTGGGGTGCATACGATATAGTAATTTTTTCTTATGTTGTCCAGCCTCTAATTGAAGATAAAGGCGTGAGGGCTCTTGTCCAGGGATTATCAGATATTGAGCAGCTTTGCAACGATAGCGGAAGAATTTTGATTCTGCAAGACAAGTTTCAAACGGCACTCGTAGGGCAAATTAGTGGAGCGATAGGTATTTCAAGGCACGAAGATGAACTGACACAACAAGTTTTTCCCAAAAGAAATACGAGCGGAACTTATACCTATTCGTATTATAGTTGTTTGTATTCACCCGCTACGGTAGTAAAAGCCAAAAAAGAATGCGTTGCATGATTTTACCATACTACACAATTGCATTTTTTGGGTTTGCAGCGGTCTTCGAAAACATCCCAGATTTCAGGCGTTTCCCTGCAAAGGCCAATAGAGACATCCCTGTCGAAGCTACGAATGGTATCGATTAAGAAATTATAGAATTCGACACGTTGTTTCGGTTTATAACGAAGCTTACCATCTGAAGCTCCTTTGACAAATTTATAATCCCATAGCCTTCGAGCACGGTTGCCATACGTGTCTGCGGCGAGGCAAAAATGGCCGGGCAGAAGCCTTAACATACCAAGTGTTATGTTTTCTGGTCTAATGAGAGTTAATGTCTTCCGAATTGAATCGGCATATCCAGCCTGCCAGTTTGGGTAGATAATGCCGGGGTCAATGCGAATCCTGATTCGATAGCCGTGGTCCTGGCACTGTTTGGCCGCCTTGATGCGCTCGTCAAGGTCGGCTGTGCCTAATTCATATGTCTCGATTATCTGTTGGCTGTTCAAGCTCCAGGAAATAATTGTCTGTTCATTAGGGTCGATAGACAGCAAGTTATTGATATTATTACTTTTGGTTAGCAGCATTAAAAAGCCGCTGGTGAAAACGGAAAAAAATGGAATTAACATTGTTGTAAGATTGGTTATGTGGTCAAGCGCAAGACTATCGAGCATTTCGCCCATATTGAAACTAATTTTGCCTTGAGAATGGGCCAAGGTTTTTTGTATTTGCCTGAACATCGTGTCGTAATTGATGTTGATTTTAATGAAAGGGGCATATTTGCGATAGACAAATGCCAGATAGCAATATGTGCAGTAATAGGGACAGCCATTCGAGACAGGAACCAATTTGTAGTAAGGACAGCAACGAACACTCGAGCCAAGCTGACCATCGAAACGTCCTACAAAAGATGAAGTTTGGCCTATCATCAAAGTTCTTTTGCCAGCTAGCAATGCTTGAGCTGGTGACATATTTAGCGAAGGGGGTTTTCTCTGTTGCTTTATTACCTGGACGTTAGCTGATGGAAACAATTCCAAAATTCGCTGGGCCTCAGGATTCTGGACCACTTTTTGCCATAATAATATAGTTCTGGGTCTGAATGTTTTCGCTGTGTCCATAGCTAAATTCTGTATGCCGAGTTTAGAATTTTTTCCCTTTCAGGGAGCAGTATTATACCGGAAAAACATAAACCTCATCCAAAATTAAGGAGAGAAATGATGAAAAAGACAGGAAAGTGCAAAAGTGCAAATATGCAAAAAAGCACAAGACTTTTGGGCTATGTACTTATATGTTTTTTGTTTGTCGGCTGCGATAGTCTGCGTTTTGCGCCTACTGAGACGCAAAAGCAGAACGCCTGGCTGCATAACCGCACAGCAACGATTGCCGCCGATACTGCAAAAATAGAGAATGCTTCTGAAAAGCTGCAGTCGTTGACACAGCTAAGCGAAGTGCAGTCTCGAGCATTTGGCTCTTATTATGGCCTGCCGAAAGAATTTCCAAAGGCAGAAACCGCCGAAGATGTGCTTGCCGAATCGAATTGGCAGCTTGCTCACGCAGCGTTGAGCGAATCGACCGACCGGCAGGATGCCTGGCAAGTAGCTGATTCTATGCTGGAGCTGGGTATCGGTATATGTGCGTTGCTTGGTGGTGTTTATGGAACAAGAGCTGTTGGATTCCTACAAAATGCCAAGACAAAATCCAAGGCATTGCAGGAGATTATCACCGGCAATGAGCTTTTCAAAAAGCAGAACGCCTCTTCCACCTCTGCATTTAAACAGGCCCATCAAAACCAATCACCCCAAACCCGTCAAATCGTAGCGGAAATGAAAGGTTAAAATTTCTTGTAAAAGGGCTTGTTTTTTGTTATATTATTATATGCTTTCTTCCTTAGTTCGGAAATGTGGTTTAGGTTTGTATATCAACGATTTTTCAAGTCAAGGGATTGTTTTGTCGATAAATATTTGTTAGTGTGACACTTACAGATGGCTAGTCAAAGCAAAAATTTTATAAGTTTCGTAGCTTTAGGTGGACAAAATCCGCAAATTCTTAATGTGGATTTTCTAAAGGATGAGAAAATTATTCCAATTGATGAAGCACCTTTCGACCAAATTTTTAGTCAAGAAAAACCTGTGAAGAAATTTATCTCACTTCCTGGTCTTGCAAATTTAGTGATAGGGAATTTAGAAATTGTAATCGATGAAGGTAGGTTTCAAATACGAGAAACAGCAATTTCGGAGTGGGTGGACACAAAGATTATAGACATAGCTAAGAGGTATTTTGAAGTATTGAAATATACTCCTTTGAAACTGATTGGATTCAACTTCAATTCTACAATTGTTTTTGATACCCCTGAAGAGGCGGAAAATTGTCAGCAAATATGTCTTCCAAAAGGTAGCCCGCTTATAAAGATTATTTCGAGAGGCAATATTAATATAAGTGCGAGTTCCGTTTTACGTTACCTTTATGGTGATGATGGCGGACGTATTTTGTTAACAATTGAGCAACCCAATAAGGAAAATACTAGAAGGATGATCAACTTTAACTATGAGTTTGAATTTACAAATTGGACAAATTTTAAGAATGAATTAGAAAAATTTTCAGAAATAGCAGATTACTCTGATTCTATTCTTACTGGTCTTGTTGAATTGTTAAAGGCTATTTAATATGACACCCACAATTACAACAACAATCGATATAGAAAAATCGCTTGGCGAACTGAAAGATGCACCTGATATTAGCAAATTTGGAATGAAGACAGAAGGTACTTCTGACTTTAATTTTGGGGAATTACGAAATACTTTTGTGATTCACTCTGAGTTGGACGACCCCAAAAAATTAAGGCTTTTGAACAAAATCTTTGAAGAGAAATCTGAAATAACAAGCGGCAAAGTAAGAATCTTGATGTTTCAAAAAGAAGATACAGTTGATATAGAACCTTGGCCAGTAGTGCCTGAATTTCCAGAGCCAGTGAATGGTGCCTGCATAGAGTTCTGTGATTCTCATGGATTAAATCCTGTTTTGAGAACATGTCTTGAGCGAGCAAGGCATACTTTCTCAAATATAAAAAACTTATACGCTGAGTTGGATTATTTCCGTGATAATGAACAGGAAGATGTCGGACATGTCGTTATACGGCTGGAAGTTGAATCAGATCAGAAAACTGCCCTGAGCCAATACGATGCTTGGATTGACTGGATGGTTGCGAATCTATCTGTGAGCGAAAGTAATTTCTTCACTCTTACGATTAGACGAGTATAAAGGTGAAGTTGTGGAGCCTACCGACTTTTTTAAAACCGCCAAACTATTAAAAACACATGTAAACGAAGAAGCACATATTCGCACTTCCATTAGTCGTTCATACTATGCAGCGTTTTTATATTTTAGAGAGTGGCTTAAAGCACGAGGCTTAGAAAAAAAGATAAAACCAAGTCAAGGTATTCATGTATTTGTGATACAATGCTTAGGATTCTCTCAGGTTTTAGAAGGCCAGAAAGCTTCAAAATATCTTCACGATTTGCAGCAAAGACGTGAAGACGCAGATTACCATTTAGATAAAAAACTTTCGCAAAATGATGCAGAAGATACATTTGCCTGCGCGAGAAAAGTAGTAGATGACTATAATATCACCGTCACAAAAGAGAGCGAAATCATTGAAAACGCAAGAAATTTCGCCATTCAAAAATCCTGGATATGAAAATTTCCAGATTTCTTATATTTCTGCCTCCAAACAAGCCCACCAGAACCAATCACCCCAAACCCATCAAATAGTAGTGGAGATGAAAACGTGATTTAAGATTGGATGCTTGGTGCTCATCCACGAGCAATGAGATTCAAATTAAACAGAGAAGCGTTGACGCCGATGAGCAATTATGCTATTCTGCTCTCGCGCTTAGAGTCGAATCCTTCACAGAGAAACCATTATGAAACGAAGAGAATTTCTTGTGTTAAGTACAGGCATGCTTGGAGGCCTTTGTATGCGAAGTTCCGCACAAATCCAACCGACAGACAAAACCGCAAAAGAATCGAAAAAGCCGTTCAAAATTTCTCTGGCTCAATGGTCTTTGCATAGAAGGCTTTTCGGCCGGCAGAAGCCGAAACTGGACAATCTCGACTTTGCAAAA
>JBAQFY010000353.1:0-23752 GCA_049287505.1 Sedimentisphaerales bacterium
GTCGAACAGGAGTTCGGCATTCTTTACCACGCAAATTACGGCACACCTCTGATGGAAAAAGGCGCAAAGTTCGTTGCTCCGGTGCGTCAGGTAACGCCGATTAACGAGCATTCGGCCTCAGATGTCACCACATACAACATCTACTGTGCCCCCATTCCTGGATTTCCCGAACAAGTTTACTGCCTGCGGCTATGGGCCGACAAGAACGACCGGACTAAAGTCATGCTTCGTAACGCCGCAGCCGACAAAGCCGTATCGATGGCCTTTTCCATCGAGCAGTTGCCTTTCTTTACGCTCTGGAAAAATCCGGTGGCTTACGAGGATGGGTATGTAACAGGTCTGGAGCCGGGTACGGGCTTTCCCCGCAATAGAGCGATTGAGCGCGGGTTCGGCCGTGTCCCTAAGCTTGCCCCGCATCAAAGCCGTCTCTTCACAATAGATTTTGCGCTTCACGCCGGCAGAGACCAGGTCAAAGCCGCAGCCGATGAAATCGCTCACATCCAGGCCGACCGAAAAACTCAAGTGGACAAAGAACCATTACCGCTCAGGTAAGTCTGTCAGCTTTTTCTAACAGAGGAAAGTTATTGTAAGATCAAACGATATTTGATATTTTCACGGATGGCACAAGGTTAAGATTTGCTAATTTGAGCATTTTATATAAGAGCTTAGTTGCGATACAGAAACTTTATTTACCGGGGATTTATTGGAGTACCATAAAATGTTTAAACAAAAGAAAAACAAAGCTTTTTGGCTACATGTCCCTAGGGAATGTGTTTCTGTGATTATGTTGGCGGCAATAGTAATCTGGACAGGATGCAAAAAACAACCCGCCGAACAAGCCCAGACCGAACAACCTCGCTCCGAACCGACACAATCTGAGCCTACCGTCCAAATTACCGGCGAATCTGCAAAAATAGACATCAAACCTTCCACCGGTCCGAAGGCCAGTCTCAACGACATCATCAAAGCCGCAAGGACCTGGGGGCCATCTTTCACACCCTGGTATGGCAAGCCGGCGCCGGACTTTGCTTTAACTGACTTGGACGGCAAAGAACATAAACTGAGTGATTACAAGGGCAAGAAGGTTCTGCTTGTTTTCTGGGCGACCTGGTGCCCGCCCTGTCTGAGGGAAATTCCAGGTTTAATCGAACTACGGGAAACGGTCAGCGAGGACAAATTGGCAATGCTGGCCATATCAAATGAGAGACCGGACCTGGTGAAAAGATTTGTCGCCCAGGCGAAACTAAATTATACGGTCCTGCTCGACCAGGGTACTTTGCCAAGCCCATATAATGCTATAAACGCCATTCCGAGCAGTTTCTTTATTGACACCGAAGGAAAAATAAAGCTGGCTACTACCGGTTTATTATCATTAGAAGAAATCAAGGCCATACTACTCGTCCCGTAGGGACAAGCTGAATAGCTTAAAAACATCCGTCAGATACTGGTGGAAAGACCGGACGAGCTCCGCCCGTCGCAGACGGGACGAGATACCGCAATAGTTGTCTCGATAAATCCTGAGCGATACCAATTCTATTTATTGATTGCCGGTTGCCTATTCTTGTCATTCCTGCGCAAGCAGGAATCCATGGCCTTTCAATTAGTATTATTTTCAATAATTTTGGTAATTTTTAACTGTAATTGGTATGATAATAAATTTAAGGGCTTTATCAAAAAAGCGGGCGAAGGGATTCGAACCCTCGACGTCCAGCTTGGGAAGCTGACATTCTACCACTGAATTACGCCCGCAAAACCACTCGTCCCTTAGGGACAAGCAATCTTAAACATATTATTTTGTGTTTGCCTGTCTATCCAAATTATACCTTTGGCGGAAGATTTTTCCAGTATTTATTATCGTTGGATTTATTTTCCTCTGCCCGCTGTATCACGGCCACGTCGCGACAGGCGGGCAAAGAAAGCGTCCTATAACGTATTTGCCGACTCAAGCGGTCGATTGCATAAGTCGATAAGAGAAAAGACGGTTGCGGTGCAGGGATTGTGCGCTTGTTGGCAACGGATAAACAAGTACCGGCAGCAAAAAATGGAAAAGGGTTTTTCACTTGTTGAGCTGATAATAGTGGTTGCTGTCCTTGGGATTATGGCAGCTATCGTTGTGCCTCAATTTCAGTCCCAATCAACGGCGGCCAAGGAATCTGTGGCCAAGGAAAGTCTGCGCATATTACGAGGTGCGATTGAGCTGTACACCGCCCAACATGGCGGTATCCCGCCGGGCTATACAAACAATGACCCACAAACTTCCCCGAGCAGCTCTAACTTTTATAATCAGCTCACGGTAGAGAGGCGTTATATGTCAAAAATGCCTGAGAACCTCTTCAATAACCGCAAAGACATCTGGATGGTCGGAAACAGCGGAACATTTCCTCAAAACCCTACCGGTAACTACGGCTGGGTATATCAGGCGGCGACAAAAACAATCAGACTCGATTGGCAGGGTGTGGATAAAGACGGAATTCGTTACTTTGACTACTGAAAATCAATTTGTAACGATATATCAGTTTGTTATATTTTCCCCTGATACAAAATAAAGCAGAAAAAAAGTCTATTTTGATTCTGTAGCCTTTCGGAAAATTAAGCTCTCCCGCGGCTCGTCATTGGGGTCAAAGGGCAGCTTATAATTCGGATATTTCTTCGTATCTACAATGTACTCGGGAAAACTGAACCTGTCGGGCCACCACAATTGACCATCACTGGAAACCAAACCAATGAAAAAATCCCAGGTTTGGCCTTGCACCACATTCTCGCCAAGCTCGACACGAAAATGTTCTATTGCAATCTCAACAATTAATTCGCGTTTGGCCTGAGAGTATTGAACTGTCCACCGGCCCGGCTCGAACAGCCCTTTACCACCTAATATCATGTTCGTGGTAGTTACCTGCCCGGGCTTCATTCTCACCCTGCCGAGACTGACTACTGCTGAGGAAATTGTCCCATCGGGTTCAAAGACAATTTCCCAGCCGCCTTTATCTGCTATCCATCTGCCGACAAGAAATGCAGGAAATCGTCCATCGCCGTCGATGATTACTTCGACGCCACTTTTATCCCCGCCGGGACTCCGGCAGCCGCCAAGCAGAAAGGCAGAGAAACCACAAATCGATAAGACCAATAGTTTTTTCATAGGTCAAAGCCGTTTATAAATATTAAGAAACCTCAACACGGGCTGCAAGATAAAAAAAAGAGGCAAGTCGAGAGACTCGCCTCTTTGCAAACCAACTTGTTGGCCTTGGCCAAGGCAAACTGTCTTATTTGCGACGACGCAGAAACAGACCGCCAAGACCAAGCAGTGTGATGCTCATCTCGAATCAACGAACATTTAACGTCTCCAGCTCCTCAAATTCGCCAATTACTACAACTTTTCTGAGTCCACGTTACGGGCAGTCAGGAGCCGGAGCATCGGCAAGCTGCCAGTTGGCAATCAAGATGTTCAGGTCGTTGGTTGAGACGCGATACTTGTTATTGCCCTGAGGCAGGTGGTCGAAGTCAGCACAAATCTGATTGCCGGTCAGTGATTCCAGCGGTTTATTCCAGGCTTCAATCAGGATGTTCAGGTCATTTGTTGATACCCAGTATTTGTTTGTACCCTGAGACTGACCATCTGCGTCACCATGGCACTGTCTCGGGTTAGTACCGGCACACCAGCAGTCGGGCTTACCGACAGCAACCCATTCGTCCATTTGCGGACCGGTATAGGACTGTGGTGCGCCAATGGTGACCTGATAATTAGTTGCGCCGGTCAAATCCACAGTTGCTTCAGAAGCATCTTCGAGCACCACATTGCCCCGGGTTGCATTGGTAGTAACAGTCAGTAAGCATGTTTCGCTGCACGTAACCGTGCAAAGTCTTCCCTGCTTGGGTGGAGCTTTAGTGTCATAGAGTGACCCCATCTCGATGGTGATACCACTGGTGCCCAGGCCACCCAGTGCACCCGGGTCATTACCGTCAGCCACGGGTGTATAACCGTCTATGCCCCAGTTACTGACTTCGCCGGTGACAGGGTCAACGGTAATGTACCGACTGAAATTTCCCGGGAAGATGCCGTAGCCGTTGTTGTCGTCCCCCACGTTGAAGTCACCAACGGCCTTGATAATGCCGGCGTCAACCGTGATGTCCAGAGCAAACGCTCTGACCAGCTCGGCATCATCCGACGAATAGTCGATGGCTACTACTCCTTCGCCCAAGTCGGTGGCAGTGATGGTAACGGTAGCCCACACCGGTGTAGCAAGCATCGCCACTGCCAGAGCAAAAAGAATTTTTCTCATAATATAACTCCTTTCTTCTCGTCTGCACAGAGCCACACGCTCTGCACTCTTGGTTTTGTTTCCTGCTGCAGAAAAGGCACGCTTGTTCATTATGTCACTTAGCACGTTCGAATCATTGAACATAGCGCTCCGACCAGCAGGAGCAGCCGGAAGTACATACAATTCTGACTTTAA
Source organism: Sedimentisphaerales bacterium (assembly GCA_049287505.1). Lineage (GTDB taxonomy): Bacteria > Planctomycetota > Phycisphaerae > Sedimentisphaerales > Anaerobacaceae > NIOZ-UU13. The sequence continues at coordinate 4,452 of JBAQFY010000353.1, forward strand.
ACGTCCTCCTTTCTCGCTGATTAGCGAAATATGTGTCCTACAATTTTACAGGTTTTTATTGGTGAAGATTAATTGTATCCTAACACAAGTCTTTATGTATTTCAAGAAAAATTTGCAAAAAAGCGAAAAATTGAGCCTGGAAATCCATTGTTTGCATCTCCTTCATTTCCGGCCAACCGGCGAAAATCACATAAAAAAATAAAGTACCCACGGTGCTGTTGGCGAAAATTAAGTGGAAGGCGAAAATTAAGTGGAAAACGCCACAGGTTTGTGCAAGAATCGAAAAGAAATGTAAAAAAACGAAAAAAATCAGAATTTGAGGCATAATTGCCCCATTTGACAGATGTTACGGTTATGTTCAAGTTTCTCAAGGGACGACTAATAATTGTAAGACTATGCCTGCTGACGGCTACTTTAATCCTGGTTGGCATCGGGATAGCTACTATCTATTCGGTAGGCCACCCCACAGAGCCCAGCCCGGCCACCGATATCGGTAATTTGAGCAATCTCTGGAAAAAGCAGGTCCAATTCGCCGTGGTCGCCATAGTCGGTTTTATAGTAGTAAACACAGTTAATTACAGACGCTTTGGAGCGGCAAGCCATTGGATATATGGTTTTGTACTGCTGCTTTTGGGTCTGTTACTGGTCAGCAGGTATGTTATAAATATACCCTTTGTGCCGGAAATCAATGGTACACACAGATGGATTAAATTTATAATAGCCGGCAGGTCTCTGTCCCTGCAGCCTTCGGAATTTTGCAAAATTGTGTACATTCTGGCCCTGGCGTGGTATCTGCGATACCGCAGCAATTACGACAGCCTTAGCTCCCTAATCGGCCCTTTTGTTTTAACCCTCCTGCCAATGGTCCTTATACTCCTTGAGCCGGACCTGGGCACTGTGCTGCTAATGATGCCAATCCTGTTCACAATGTTGTTTGTAGCCGGGGCAAAGGTCAAGCATTTGCTGATTATAGTACTTATGGCATTTCTGGTAAGTCCGCTGCTATGGTACAAGATGAAGGCTTATCAGCGAACCAGAATAAGCAGCGTACTGCTGCAAAGCCAGTGGATTCGTGAGAAGGCCGAGCAATACCCTACCCTCGGCAATATCCTTGTCGGCAGAAAATTTAGTACAAAGCAATGGGAAAACGACTGGGGCTACCATTTGGTCCGTTCGAAGTATGCGGTCGCCTCCGGCGGAATAAATCACGGCACAGGCTATGGTTTTCGGGCGGGGCCGTTTATCAAATACAACTTTCTTCCCGAACGGCACAACGATTTCATATTTGCTATGGTCGCCCACCAATGGGGCTTCTGGGGCTGCCTGGGTTTGCTTGCGCTTTATATTATTGTCGTTGGCTGTGGGCTGGAAATAGCAGCGCACAATACCAATCCGTTCGGCAAATTGTTGGCTATCGGTATTATCGTAATGTTTGTCGTTGAGGTTATCATCAATGTAAGTATGACCGTGGGCCTGATGCCCATCACAGGCTTGACTTTACCGCTGGTAAGCTACGGCGGCTCAAGCCTGCTGGTTAGTATGGCTTCTGTGGGATTACTGAATAATGTTGGGCGGTGCAGACCTTTTAGCGTGGCACCAAAAGCGTAACTTGTGGTTAATTGGTGAGTGGTTAATTGGTGAGTGAATATTCACTACTCACCATCTTGCAGGTAACAACAAATGATAAAGGGCTTCAGACAAATTGCTTCCCTTACGGCAGTCAGCAGAGTATTTGGTATGGTACGGGATGTAGCGTTCGCCCATTTTTTTGGGGCCGGCTGGTTGATGACGGCCTGGACGGTGGGCTTTAAAATTCCCAATCTTGCCCGAAGGCTCTTTGGCGAGGGAGCGGCTTCTGCATCTCTTATCCCCGTATATAGCGAAGAGCTTCATAACAACCCGGAGCAGGCAAAACGCTTGGCTAACACGGCTGTAACCGTTTTATTCGTAATTCTTGCGGCAATCGTCCTTATCTGCGAAGGGCTGGTCTGGAGCTACTACAGTTTTTTCGAGACCAGAACCGGCCCTCGACTCGGACTTCTATTGTGCTCTATCATGCTGCCGTATATGATATTTGTTTGTATAGTGGCAATTCTTGCCGGTATTCTGAATGTCCACAGACATTTTGCCACGCCTGCCGCGGCGCCCATCGTGCTGAATTTATTTGTTATTGGAAGCATTTTATTTACCGGGTGGGGATTGAAAATGGAGCCCCAACAGCAGGTCCTTTTCGTGGCGTTTGCGGTCCTGCTTGCAGGGCTTGTACAGATAGCGATTCAGATTCCTTCTCTGCGGGCCGGCGGAGTTTCAATCAGGCCTGCCTGGGATGTTCACTCCAAGGCGTTTAAAAAAGTTATCATTATGATAGGCCCTATGATTCTCGGCCTTACCGCTACGCAGTTAAACACACTTGGAGATGATATTATTGCGCTTTGCTTTATGAACGAGCAAGGCGACCCGTTGAGTTACGGCGCACCGTCTTATTTGTACTACGCCCAGCGGCTTTACCAATTTCCTTTAGGTGTATTAGGGATATCCTTAGCGACAGCGATTTTTCCCGTTATGAGCTTAGATGCCGCCAGAAAAGATTTTGAAACACTTACTAAAACAATCGCACGCGGAATCAGAGGTGCTGTATTCGTTGCGGTTCCGGCAACTGCAGGAATCTTTCTGGTAGCCAGGCCTTTAATATCGGCTATATTTGAACACGGCAATTTCAAAAGCACGGACACGCCAATAGTAGCCTGGACATTGTCGTTTTATGCTTTAGGGCTGTGTGGTTATTTTTCACAGCAGGTTACAACGCGGGCATTTTACTCTATGCAGGATTCAAAGACACCTGTAAAAAGTGCTTTGTATGCAGTTGTTTCTAATATTATTCTGAATCTGACTCTTATCTGGTACCTTGGAACAGCAGGACTGGCTGCTGCAACAGCTGCGTGCTCATACCTGCAGGTAATAATCCTTGTCAGGGTGCTTCGCAGAAGATTAGGTCATGGGATATTGGATGGATTGCCCGTTACCCTGATGAAAACACTTGCAGCAACAGCCCTTATGTGTCTGGCCGGGGCAGCAATTATGATTTTGATGAAGAATTTGCCTGACGGCAGGTCCTTTGATGCCCTGAGACTGGCCGTGGTGGTGCCATCTGCGGTGGTGGTGTATGTGCTGGCCGCAAAATTCCTGCATATCGAGATGCTTTCTCTATTCACCGGTAGCAGGTGAGTCTGTTTGGCGTTCCCGCCGTGTCGCAGCCACGGCGAGACAGGATATCTAAAGCAAAAATGGCAATTGTCCGAAGTATATTAATACCCGCTGTTTTGCTTCGCTCGCCCCGCCCCTCCGAGGGGCTGGGCTCGCGCCTGCGGTAGCGCACTTGCAGGCGCAAAATCGAAGCAATATGGGCACGTTTTTTTTAGTACTGTTTATGGAAAAACAAATGTGCAAGAGAGCGTCTTTTTTAGACTTCGGCGAGCTCATTCGAGTCGTTTTTTTGGCGCTTCTTTTCTTTTGCTGTTCTACCTCGGCCCAGGCTCAACTCGATTCTCGATACCCGATTCTTGATACTCGTGGCTCGTCGAAGGTCGAGTATCGAGAATCCGGCATTGAGGATGGAAAGTTGTTTTCATCGTCTGTCAGCCAAAAGTTTTATGAGATAGCTTACGAACTGACTTCTGCCGGCTCAGTCGAGCCGGCTAACTCCGAAGATATTAGAGGTCCGCAGGTTGAACAGACTTCGGCGAGCTTCCAGCCTTCGCAGCCGAAGCCGCTTCGGCGGAGTAGGCCAGTCGAGCCGGCGATGATTTTCTTAACTGCTGCGATGAAGCTCGATAATAACGTCAGGGATGCCCATCCCCTATTGATTAAGCTTACCTGTCGGGACCTGGGGCAGCCCTCCTTCCTGCTTTCGCAAGAAAGCAGGGGGGGCAGTCTGGTGTATAATTTACTTATGGATTATGTAGATGAGACCGCTGACGTTGAGATTGCAAAAAAAGCGGTCGTTTATTTACTGGCCCACCTGAACACCCGTGAGCAGCGGGAGAAGCTCCTTGAGCAAATGTTGGGGACTCTTGGCGGTAAGAATGTTATTCTCGGTTCCGAGCTTTCCACCTTGCTTGCCCTGTTGAAGGCCGAAGCCTACTCCGCCGAAGCGGCTTCGGCTGCGAAGGCCGGGAAAGCGGATTTGGAAGCTGCTGAATTTTATTTTATGCAGGCCTACCAAAGGAATAGATACAACAGGTTAGCCTTTGCAAAACTGGCTGAACTCAAGCCCGAGCGGATTGGGCCGGCAATATATCTTGAACGGTTAAGATTAGCATTGCGTGAGAATCCGTCGGATATCGAAGCTGCACTTGCCTTCGCGCAAAACGCTGAACAGTTGCAACTTTACGAGACAGCCGCTGCTGCCTATGAATACTGTGCCGATTTGTTTGCTTATCTTTACCCATCCGAAGCTCTTCCTGCCCGTATTTATCTGCCGTGGGCGATTAGCAGCTACAACGCGCAGTCCGCCACAGGCGGGTCCAAATGCCTCGAAATTGCCCAGCGTATCCGGCGGGACGGCCGGTTTGACCTTCGCGTAGAGGCCATAGCCGGCAAAGCAGCAACGAAAATCGGTAACGGTGAGCTGGCAACCCAGATATTCCAGGCTGCTGAAAAGAAAGCCCAACAGCTGCTGATGCAGGCCTCGAAAGGAGGGGCGGTTCGTGACGCTTCAGAGACCTTGGATGGCAGCGATTCAGAACAAGTTAGTACCAGCCAGCTTGCCTGGTTTTATTGTTTTGTTTTACCGTTTCCGGACAAAGCATTAGACTGGGCTAACAGGGCCTATGAAGCTGAACATAATTCACCGGCGGCAGGTGCTATTTTGGCTTATGCGCTCGTGATGAATAATCAAACGGAATGGGCCAAGCCTCTTATCAGCACCCCGCATCAAAACGGCGTGAGCCGAGGCTCTTTTGGTGCGGGGCAAATCGCAGATTTAGCGCTGGCTCAGATTCAATTAGCGGGTGGAGAAAAGGATTCGGCAATCGGAACTCTAAAAGCCGCAATCGCCCAAGACGCCGGCTCGTTTGCAGCCGAGCGTGCCAAAGAAATTCTGGCCCAACAGGGCGAAAAATATACCCCGCCGATTGACCCTGCTGCTCTTCTAACTACGCTGGAGAGTGCTTTTGGGCGAACTCTCGTTCCAGTATTTATTCCCCCGGAGAAGATATTCTCGGTCCAGCTTAATATTCGGGGGGACCCCGCAAGGCGGGAACCCGGCAATGAGTTTCCATACGGCAGTGAAATCAGCGGCACTGTTGAACTGATAAATAACTCTGCCGAGCCTTTTGTAATTAGCGATGATGCCTTATTTAAGGGCAATATCAGGATTGACGCAGATGTTAGTGGAGACCTTAACAGAACGATACCTAACCTGGTCTCAAAAAAAATCCGGACGGCCTTGCTTATCGAGCCTGGCCGCAGTATCCTCATTCCTCTGCAGCTTGTTACCGGCGAACTTAGAAATACGCTTCTTACCTATCCACAGGCATCTTTGGATATAGAATTTACGCTCTATCTCGACCCTGTAACCGCTAACCAGGGCAAAATTGCTAACAGACTCACGCATATTGAGCCGACCAGGGTGCGTATAAAACGTCCCGGCATTGAACTTACGGATAAATATATAAGAAGCCAGTTTAATTTAATCTCTACAGGCTCTGTCGGCCAAAAAATCAAAGCTGCCCAGCTTTTCACCGGTCTTTTAAGAGAACAGTATGCAATGTCAAATCGTAAGCTTTACAGATATAAGTCCGCCGATTGGATGGAGCCTTTGTCGAGGAACGCACTATTACATGAATCCGGGCTGTTGCGTAACTCTTCCAACGGCCAGTGGGTCGTTAAAGTGCACACTATGGCTGAGATGCTTTCTTTGCCGATGGATTACGAGCTGATAAGTGCGGTGGCAAAGAATCTGGACGATACTAATTGGCCGGTTCGTATGATGGCTGTTTATCTGCTGAGCAAAACCGCTGACCGCAGCTTCGATAATGTCCTGGACTGGACGGCAAACAATGACTCAAACGAACTCGTTCGCGATATGGCGATAGCCCTGGGCAGATAGTTAATTAGTTAATTGGTGAGTAGTTAATTTGTTAATTGGCGAGTTGGATATTCACTACTCACCACTCATCACTCACCATCTTACTGCCCTGTAAAATTTACTCAAAAATAAGTTGTAATATCATTATAATTTTGTAACATTTCGTATTCTATTTGGTTAATAAGGTTTTGCTAAAGTTAATTAGTACTCTGTCGAGCGTGCTTTGAAGGCTGTCGTTCCGCAGTTGATGCGGAATCCATTACAATAAATAAGTCTGGATTCCCGCTTTCGCGGGAATGACAAACCATCATTTGAGCCGTGACGGAGCAGTAGTAAGTTTTGAGGTTTTTTTGAAAGGGTTGTGTAAATGCCGGCTAAAGTAGATGAGGAGAAATGCAGTGGTTGCGAATCCTGTGTAGCAGAATGCCCCAGCGAGGCTATCAGCATAGTTGCCGACAAGGCAACGGTTGACATTGAAGAGTGCGTTGATTGCGGGGTTTGTGTTGATGCCTGTCCTGAGGAAGCAATCACTATGGAATAAATCCGGTTGGCCCCATCGTCTAGGTAGGTCTAGGACACCGGGTTTTCAACCCGGCAACAGGGGTTCGAATCCCCTTGGGGCTATTTGCCAAACGCTGAAGTTCTGAGCTATCCGATTGTCTCGGCGCTTAAATTTGCATACCGGAGATAACCGCTTCAAATACCATAGTATCGTCAACGACTCCTTGTACACTTGTTGTAACATGAGTTATGTTTTTCCGGTGTTTGTATCTTGTGATATGGCCCAGCAGATATAATCTTTGTCCAGGCTCGATAATGGAGCGGAACTTCGCTGCATCTATACCCGCAAAACCGATAAATCCCTTCTCTTCATAAACCTGCTTTGTAAAAAAGCTTGACATTTGAGCCGCTGCCTCAATCATTATTACTCCGGGCATCACTGGCCGACCCGGGATGTGGCCGCGAACCCAGAATTCGTTCTCTCTTACATCCTTATAGCCCAAAACCAGGCGTTTTTCCTTATCATACCAAAGGATACCGTCGAGCTGCTGCATCTCAAATCGCTGTGGATTTATTTTACCAATCGCTTCTTTGTCAAAAACAGGAGCTGCTTTAAGGTCTATTTGCGATAAATCAAACAGTAAGGGAGGGGGCATTATTGACCTCGAAAAAAACACTCTGCGCTACCGTATTGCGTATTGTCTGGCAACTGTTCGTACGCAATACTTCAATACGCACCACGCGCAACACACTGTGCGCAACTGAACAAGCGTAAAAAGGCTTGGGATGGTTTACTGGGCTGATCTGATTTCGAGAACGCGGTTGCGAACAACTTGAGCAGCCTGCTTGACTTTCTGCATTTGCTTGCGGACTCGCGTCCCTGCCGCCTTATTTCCACCTTCGGCTTTACTGATATCAGCTTCAATTTCAGTAACCAGCACTTTCAGGTCTTCATACTCTTGCATTAAATATTCCTCCACATCGAGGGTTAAAATTGCTATTTTTGGATTAAAATCGCTAAAAACTTAACGGTGTGGAACCATTTTGTCAAAGAAAAACGCCTTTTTTTGTAAAAAAATCAATATTTATTTTTTCTCAATTTGACGGTTTTTTCTATCATTCCTTCGGCAACCCATTCGACCCTTCGACTACCCCTTCGACGGAGTTTACCCTGAGCGTAACCGAACGGGCTCAGGGCTTCGGCTTATTCAGGGCAGGCTCTGGGCGTTAGTGAAGCCGAGGATGCCTTCAAGTTGAGGCGCCGGCCTGTTAAACCATTAGTTTTTTGGTCAATTCTGCGATTCTCTGACCGCGGCGCCGACACTGCTGCTTAACTCTCTGGTCGGGCTTGCCAATGGAAACCGGCCCATAATGGTCACCATTCGGGTCGCCCTGAACTATCATGCCGCTGATAAGCATCGCCTCTATTATGCCCATAATTGTGGTCTCGTTGCCGCCGCCGATATTTGCTGCACTGGTAAATGCCGCCCCCACTTTGCCGTCGAGCTGGCCGTGTCTGCCTACCAAATCATCTATCAACTGCTTAATCGGTGCCGCCATCTGGCCATAGTATGTTGGAGAGCCGATTACTATCGCATCGTAATTGAACACGTCATCTGCTTTTACATCGCTGACCGGCTTGCATTCGGTCGGCAAATCAGCCTCCTTCATAGCCTTGGCTATTATCTGGGCCATCTCTTTCGTATTACCCGTTCTTGAATGATAGATAACTATTCCCTTTGCCATTTTGTCATTTCTCCTAAAAAGTCAATAACTAACTCAGCCTCCCCCCTCGCGATATACCTAATACAATACGCGCTACGATTGGCTCACTGGCGCAGGTACGCAAGCTTCTCCGGCAGAGGGACGTTGTTGCCGAAGTTATCCTCACCATATCCGGACTCTGCTAAAAGCTTGATATCAGCCAGGACCCGCTTGTCCCCGATAAAGGTTGCGCTTAAGTTAGCGTCCACGTCGATCTTACCCATTGCCAGCAGCCGGGCCATTTCATCAGTAACCTTCTCCAGCAGTGTTCCTTCCTTTTCGGTTTGCTCGTCCGGCAGCTTCAAAGGTTGTTCGTACAGGATTAGTTTACCTCGCTCGGCCAACGTCAGCACAACGCCTCGAACGACGGCACTTATGTCGCTCCATCCTGTCTGTTCCTGAACAAGCTTAAGACGGACGATTTCTGCAGCCAGCCATCGTCGTTTTTGCGCATTTATCTTTTCGTTGGCGCGGAACAGATCGAGGGGCGAGCAGGCATTGTAAACCTCTCCATTTAATTGCATCTTAACTTCGCTTCCATAGTGCAGCACAAGTTTGGAAATCAGCGTGGATGGGCGGACGTGGAAGCCGCGATACGGAGGAACGGGCACCTCAATTCGGCCAACCTCGGCGTAACGCTTGAGCATTCTATGGCATAGATGTTCCGCACAGTCAATATACAAACTAATGTGAGTAACCGAATAGTTCATCAATATCGCCAGCAGCTCCTCAGCTTTTACCAGCGGCTCAAACCGGGTTGGTGAATCACATAGCTCTTTATTCACGTGCCGTTCGTAATAGTGAGCAAACGATGTGGCCGTTTTCAGCAGATGAAAGACAACGCTTATATGGCCTCGCAGAACAGGCAAGTCTGTATCGAGCTCTTCTGCTTCGGTGCCTGAGACGTGTGTATCGTACAGTGACTGGAGGTTGTGGAATCGAAGCTCGAGACTTCGCAGCTTTTCCTCACTAATTGAATTCAGGACGTATGAAGCGTATTCTTCAGGCTTAGCCCGGCTGGCAGCGCGAACACCTTTACTTTCAGCGGCGAGGTTCAAAAAGGCAGTGGCAAGTAAAGTTACTGTCTCCGAGACCGTTTCTATCCTGCGTGTCCCGCAATCGTGCGGTAGTCGGCCGGGAGGGAGCTCTTCGGTGTAAGATTTCTTACGCAAACTTCGCGACGGAACCGTAAGGCCAAGCTGACCGGCCCTGACGACCATTTGCTTTGCCGCCCGCGATAGCACACCGCCGGTAAACTCGAGCGCTTCTTCTGTGGCCTTGACGAAATCCCGCTCAATCGCCAAAAGCCGGTATGCGGGCAATGAGTGCTGAATGTGGAGCAGCTCGTAACTTACGTCGGAAAAAAGCTTAATCGCCGCCGTTAGTGACCTGAACGAACACCACCGGCAGTTATTGCCTGCATCGTAGGCGTCAAGAAACTCCTCGAGCTGCAAAGATTGCGAAAAAAATTGACCTAGAAACGGACGTATCATAATTTTATCGCTCGATTTGCACTGCGAAAGACGGCTCGCAAGGCCAAGCAATGTCCGGGCACGTTTTTTTATCAGCTTCTGAAAATCTTTATGAGTGATTGTTACCGAAACCATATTATTTTCGTTCGCCCTCTTTCCTCAACGGAATTATCTCCGGCTCATCGAAACCTTCGGGTATCTTAAATTCGAAGACCTTACTGTCTATTTTTTTATTGACCTTCGGCTTGATAAACTTTATCCGGTAAATATCCTTTTCGGTCGTGACAGCAACTACCTTTGCCGGCAGGCCTAATTTCTTATCAATCCAGAAATCGATATACATATAGTCATCCTTATAAACCGAATTCGGCTTAACTTTCAAATGTACTTGAATAAAATCTTCCGGCTCGGACTTTTTTTGCTCGACCAATGTTACCTCAAACTGTTTTTTCATATCTTCTATCTTGGTAAAACCAACCATCGGAAAATTCCTGCTGGCCAAATCAAAAACGTCCACCGGCTTATTCGGGTCGCGAGCCTCGGCTAATTGAATATACTTAACTCCTTCCATTTCGTAGTCGATTTGCACGGCCCACGTGCCTTCGAATTGGTGGCCGGGATGAGTAAGACCGGCACCGTCGAGCACGATATATTGCTCGATGTATTTTTCTTCCTCCTCATCTTCTAATTTACGCGTTTGAAAATTTAATCTCAGCTTCGATTTCTCACCGAGCTTAGCATAATACAAAACACCTTTCCGCAGCGTTTCTGATTCGAGCAACGGCTGAATAAATCCATACTCAATCTGTGCCTCGTAGGACGTAAGCTCCTGAGCTTTCTTATTCAACTGTTTTAAGACCGTATCAACTGTATTAACCTTTTCCTCTATCGGCTGCTCTGTATCTGCACTTTTCGGGCACTCAGAAGCCCAATCCGCCAAAGGCGGACTCACCATCCATAACAGGATAAGGGCAGCTTTTATAATTATCTTTTTATTCATCGTTCTGGTCTCCTTTTCCTTTAAGCGTTATTTTTACTATCAATAATTTCAAGTATCCGGCTGATATCTTCAATACAAAAATCCGCATATTCGATAAACTCGTCGGCCTGATTGTGATTGGCCAGAAGCACTGCAACAGCACCTGCTGCCTTTGCGCAGAGTAAATCAAAGAGGTAATCGCCCACCAACAAAGTTTCTTCCGGCTTTACGCCGAACTGCCGACACAACTGCAACACCCCGAAAGCATTGGGCTTGACCGGCCCATCTTCCCGGTCAATAACAGCATCGAATTTCAGCTTGTGTTTGCGAGCGATAGCAAGGGCGTTACTTCGCGTGTTACGCGTCAATACCCCGATGTATATCCCTCCTGCACGAAGTGCCGAAAGTGTCTTTTTCGCATTGGCATTGAGTTTGGATTCTTTTACTGCTTTTTGCTCGTGATAATGGAGTATTTTCTCTGCGTCCTGACGCTGTTTAGCGGTCATCTTTTCCATCGACTCCAGAATAGGCCCGGAATCTCTGGCTAAGCCTATTTCTTCCCGAATGGCATCAAAGTCAAAGTAAGGCCGGGTTATTGTGCCATCCAAATCAAATATCACAGCTTTAATGGACATCACGTTATAGTACTTAAAGTGAGCTAAAGTGCCTAAAGTTTGATAAAAGAATATCGAGCGCAGAACGCTTAATAGTAAACTTCAAAGTTCGATATTCCTTGTTTGATATTCATTATTCATTCTTTTAACTTTAGCTCACTTTAGGCACTTTAGTCACTTTACACTTTAGTCATTTTTCATGCTTTGTGGTTTCTTACGTAGTAATTCAATAAAATATCGGCCAGCCTGGCCTAAAATTTTACCCTTTCGAAGAATTATTCCGGTAGGCCTGACAAATTTTTCATTCGAAAAGGCAATCGCCTTTATTGTTCCACCGCCCACTTCCTGAAGAACTGCGGTTTCAGGTATTATACTTACGCCCGAATTTATTTCCACCGCCCGTTTGACCGTTTCGATGTTATCGAATTCCATCACCGGCCGGACAACAATATTATAACGCTCCAGAATATTGTCTATCCATGCCCGCGTAGGAACGCCTTTCTCAAAGGCGATGAATCTTTCAAACTGCAGTTTGTGAATATCGACCTGCGATTCGTGTGACAACGGATGTTTCGGACTGCAGACCAGGACCAGCGGCTCCTCCTCAAAGTCATACACCTCGAGTCTTTTGTCTCTTTTAGGAACAGCTACAAGACCGATATCCACCTCGCCGGTTAAAATCAGCTCATAAATTCTGCTGGCGCTAAAGTATTCAATATGGACATTAACGTTTGGATAGCTGACCATAAATTTCTTAACGTAGTCGGGCAGCGTATGCATCCCGATACTGAAAATCGCAGCGACGTTTATTCTGCTCACGGAGGATTTTTGCAAGGCGCTTAGCTCATTCTTTAGTTGTTCATGTCTGTCAAGCATATCTTTGGAGGCCAGGTAAAGTAGCTGGCCTGCCTTTGTAAGCTCAATTGGCCTTTTTTTACGGTTAATCAACTGACACTTATGTTCAAGTTCAAGTTGTGCAAGCTGTTGCGAGACCGCAGATTGACTTAGAAGATGTTTTTCAGCGGTTCTTGAGAAGCTTTGTAAATCTGCTAAATCACAGAAAACCTTTAGCATCTCTATGTGCATTATAAGCTGTCCTAATAGTTTGTATTACCATTAATATCTTGCTATACACTGGCTCCATAAGCTATACTATTATATCAGTGTGTATTGCCGTTGGCAAAACAATTATGTTGTTTTATTATTAGTTTAACTTATTGTGGGAATCACAGAAAACATAAATTTTAATTTTTGACGGAGATTTCTCAAATGGCTGCAAACACTGTTATTGACGCCGTTTACGAGCAGGTTCTCAAACGTAATCCCGGCGAGGTGGAATTCCACCAGGCGGTAAAGGAAGTTCTCGATTGTTTAGGACCTGTGCTGGAAAAACATCCTGAGTACGTTGATGCCAAAATCCTTGATAGGATTGTCGAGCCGGAAAGACAAATTATATTCAGGGTACCCTGGCAGGATGATAGAGGCAATATCCATATTAACCGTGGATTCCGCTTTGAGTTCAACAGCGCACTCGGCCCATATAAGGGCGGCCTTAGATTCCATCCGACCGTTACTGCGAGTATCCTGAAGTTCCTCGGATTCGAGCAGGTCTTCAAGAATTCTCTTACTACTCTGCCAATGGGTGGAGGTAAAGGCGGCTCAGACTTTGACCCCAAGGGCAAGAGCGACAATGAGGTTATGCGGTTCTGCCAGAGCTTTATGACCGGGCTTTTCCGCCATATCGGCCCTGACACCGACATACCGGCAGGGGACATCGGCGTCGGTGGTCGCGAAATCGGCTTTATGTTCGGCCAATACAAACGTCTTTGCAACGAGTTTACCGGTGTTTTCACCGGCAAAGGACTCAACTGGGGTGGCTCACTCATTCGTCCCGAGGCTACCGGGTACGGTTGTGTGTACTTTTCCCAGGAAATGCTAAAGACCCGCGGCGATAGCTTTGAGGGCAAGGTCTGTACCATCTCCGGGTCCGGAAACGCAGCCCAGTACACTGTAGAAAAACTCAACCAGCTCGGCGCAAAGGTTGTCAGCCTTTCGGACTCCAACGGTACAATCTATGACCCTGACGGTATTGACGATGAAAAACTCGCCTTTGTTCTGGACCTGAAAAACGTACGACGCGGGCGTATCAGGGAATACGCCGAGAAGTATAGCGTCGAATATCTTGATGGTAAACGGCCCTGGGGCATTAAGTGCGACTGTGCCTTCCCATGTGCAACGCAGAATGAGATTGACAGCGAGGATGCGAAAACACTGCTCAAAAACGGCTGCACGCTTGTCGCAGAGGGAGCCAATATGCCAAGCACACCTGAGGCTATCGACCAGTACCTCGATAAAAAGATACTGTACGGTCCCGCCAAGGCCGCAAACGCAGGTGGCGTTGCCACCTCCGGTTTGGAGATGTCGCAAAACTCCATGCGGCTTTCCTGGACACGCGAAGAGGTTGACCGGCGACTGCAAAACATTATGATTGCCATCCACAATCAGTGCTTCGAGGCCGCCCAAGAGTATGGTCAGCCGGGTAACCTGCTAATGGGGGCAAACGTTGCAGGTTTTATCAAAGTCGCCGATGCCATGCTCGACCAGGGCCTTGCTTAAAAGACCAGACCATAAATGATAAAAGGGCGCTTGCTGAGGTAAGTGCCCTTTTTTATTGTGTGATTCCAAATACGCTGTTACAATTCACTGCGATGGAAAAAGATGTGGATATTGATAAAGTTGTTCGCCAGCACCTTGAGATGGAGCAGTTTTTTTCCGGCTTTGCTCTCAAGGGTAAAGCCGGAGCATCCGAACCCCGCCCGTCGAGGACGGGACGGGGTGAACCACAACAGCAGAAGGACAATCATGTCCCCACCGTCAGGTGTCCTGGGGAGAGCGAAGCCTGCACTGAGCCTTGTCTAAGTGTCGAGGGAATAGCAGATGCCGAGAAAGCTGCCGAGCTTGAAAAAATCGCTGAGGAGGTTCACCAATGCCGCAAGTGCGGGCTGGGGTCGCTGCGTACAAACGCAGTCCCGGGCGAGGGCAATCCGAACGCACGTATAATGTTTGTCGGCGAAGGCCCTGGAGCTGATGAAGATGCGCAAGGCCGACCTTTCGTGGGAAGAGCAGGACAGCTTTTGGACAAGGTAATCGCAGCAATGGGTCTAAAGCGAAGCGAGGTCTTTATAGGCAACATCCTGAAGTGTCGTCCGCCGGAGAATCGCGACCCTCGGGCCGATGAGATAATAAACTGCCTGCCCTACCTTCAAAAACAGATTGAGATAATAGAACCTGAAATCATCGTGGCTCTGGGAGCCCACGCAGCCAGGACGCTGTTGAACACTACAAAGTCGATAGGCCAACTGCGCGGCCAATTCCTTGAATACTACGCCGGCATCGGCAGACCGCCTATTAAACTTATGGCTACCTATCACACCGCCTATCTGCTGCGAAATTATTCCCAGGAAAACCGCAGAAGGGTCTGGGAGGATATGAAAAAGGTCCTCACCGAGCTCGGCCTGCCAATCCCGGAGCAGTCGAATGGATGATTTCGCCCGAGTTTCGAAGACGGCAGATACCAGATAGAAGCTAAGAACTGATGCTCTTTCACATGTGATTAGAGGATGTCTCGTCTCTGAAGGCATGCCTTTTTCAAAGCCCGCAGCAAGTGTATACTTTTTAGATTTGCTGACCAAATTCGAAAAAATAGGTGTTCACTTGACTAATATTGCCCAGGGAATAACGCAATCCAAACCTTAATCGTCACCCATCCAGAACCCTTCACTTTATCTTGGTATTAGGCTTTTAGTATTTTTCTATTGTTTGGGTATATAGTAAATCAAATCTCGCCGGGTGGAAAATCTATCGTTACCGGCTTGTTAGGTAACAACCCGATATGGTAGCAGCATTTTTCAACAAAATTCAAACTTTTTACCCACCTGTTAATTGCATTTTTGAGTTTCGCGACCTGCTGATGCTCCTTTTCATCCAATTCGTTCAAAATGGGAAAGGCGCCTTCCTTGCGGTTGTAAAGTAGCATTGCTGTAGCGAAGTTTATCTGATAAAGCACAGGTGTATCGGAGGGCATGCAAATATGTCCCTGAAATGCAACGTCTCGAAGTACAGATATAGCTTCTTCAATTTTGCCCAGCCGCATTAAACAAACACCTCGTGCATTTTCCATTACTGATGTTTTCTGGCCAAGATGTTCAATGAATTTCAAGGCATCCTGCGGACGGCCCTGATTTAACAGTTCCCTGATATGGTCAATGGCTATTGGTGATTTTGTTTTAACGTTCAGCATATTTGTAACTCCCAATAAATATTCTTTAGAATTTCGACGCACTCATGGCGCATTACTTGCAACCCAGAGCACGTGAAAAATTTCCATACGAGCCGGGTTAATAACGGATTAACGTTCTGCTGAGTTTGTGGATTAAACTGTCAGCAGGCAGTGAAGTGAAACTAAGGTGTTTTCATTTATTCCATTTGCGGCAGCATACGGCGATTCAAAGTTACCGGTATGAAAAAGTCTATTTTTAGCCGATAAGCAGTTAGGAACTATAAGAGTTGGTTTTGGTGAACCTGTTGGGTCTGCCGCTTTTCTACCAGTTTGGTTTTCGCGGGAAAGAATTGCAGCAGATATTACGTTTTCAAAACCAGAACTAATAAGTGGCTTGTCCTCAGAATCAGATTTCTCTTTTTGAAACGTAGCGTTATGACAAACGTTGACATTTACTAAAGATGCAATGAAAAACACTGTAATTATTATTTTTCGAAGCCGCATCCTGTACTTTCCTATGACTGACTTTCTTAAGTTCAGCTGTTATTATACCATACGCCGAACCTTTAATAATTATATACGAGTATTTTTAGCAAATGTTTCTGCCATGGTAGCTCTTAAATACAAAGGGGAATTAACATAACTGCCTGCAATCGAAGCTATTACGTAACAACAGTTAGTGTAAATATATTTCTGTAAATTCGGTATGAGGCATGCGTGTGGTGGGGCGGAGGCGAGCGTGGCGAGCCGAAGCGACAGCACACGCGAAAATCGCTTGAAAAAGCAGGGTCATGCCGTTCTCCTATAAGACTTTTTGAACACTTTAATTAGGAGAAAAAGACATGACCCATGTAAAGGAAAATAACTTATTGGCCAGTCTAATTGCAAATGGTAAATGAAAATGGCGTTGAGGCCGTAACCGAGACCTTTCGCATCCTGCTTAATGAAGCAATGAAAATAGAACGGGACCGGGCTCTCGGCGCTGGTCTGTATGAGCGAAGTGAGAATCGCAGAGGCTATGCCAACGGTTACAAGGCGAAGACCTCTGGCTGATTCTGACCGACCACAAACACATTGTCCGGGCAGAAGGTTTTGGCTTAGCTGAACTCGATGAGAAGATAAATGCAGTCGCTCAAAAGCAGAACTGAGTGAGTAAAAAGCGAAGTTTCTAACGGATTTGGTGTTAAGGATTCTCAAATGCACTTTTCTGCGTTTGGGTTTCCTCAAATATGCTGCCCAGAGTCAGAGCGCCGGGGCCGCACCGGATGCATTCGAGGCAGCGAACACACCGCAAGTCATTGGGGCTTTTTTCCGGCTCTATCCCGTATTCGCACAATTTATGGCATTGCTCGCAGTCGGTGCATTTGTCGGCGTTGAACCGAAGGAAAAAGGCTGAGACGCGATTGAAAAGTGAGAATATCGCGCCAAGCGGACACAGTATCCTGCACCACGGTCTTTTCATAAAGAAAATCGCTATTAGAAACAGGCCAAGGATAGTCAGCTTCAGTGCGTTCGGCCAGGCAATCTGTTGGTCTGCAATCGCCTGGCCGGTTATATTGGGTACCGCCGCTTCGAGTGCCCCTGCCGGACAAACCCGGCAGACAAAAAGCGGATGCTCTTCTCCGAAGAAGTAGGGAACGGCCAGCACGGTGCCAATCAGCACTACGTAACGCAAATACCCGCCCCATTATTTAGGCGGGTCAAACTTCGGCGTTGGCACTTTGGCGACAAGGTCCTGCAGGAGGCCGAAGGGGCAGACCCATCCGCATATAAGCGAGACGAATAAAGCGCCGACCGCGATTAATAGGCCGACCGTCATAAACGGGAAGATATGCAGTGCACCGAATTGGGCGATGACGCCGATAGGACAGGCGAAAGTTGACAGCGGGCATGCATAACAATGAAAACAGGTGGGCACATTGTGTGCAAACGCAGGCCCAAAGGGTCCAGCCAAACCAGCAGGAATGCCGATTGTATCCACATTCGCCAGCCGAGCAGTTTTGATGCGAGATTGCTTAATGTAGTTTTTTCGACCATGGGCACCATAGTCTGGTTTTCAACTGCCTCACGTCGAGCATGCTTTGGGGGACTCGCCGGTGTATGTTTGCTTAATCTTGCCCGACTCATCTCGCTTCAGACCACTGACTGAAACCTCTTTAATAAGAGCAGGTTCCGAAGTGGCAATTGCCGGGGAACCGTCTTCCTGCTGAGGTGAAATGTTCGTAAAATGAAAGAACGCGCCGTAGGTCAATACAATCACTCCGAGCGCAATCAGCAGGCAAAAAATGATAATTTTTGTCTTTCTTGTCAGCACGGAAACCTCATCCATTGATATACAGTTTTTGTATTCTTTTAGTTTACTTTTCATATCGGCTAAAAACAAGCAAATAGTTTTGCTTTAGTTCGCCGCTGTAATCAATGGCGGAGGCGAATGGGAATCGAACCCACCCGGGACCTTATCAGCCCCACACTGGTTTTGAAGACCAGGGGCACCACCAGGCACCAGTCACCTCCGCAAAGGCTTTGTTTATTATTCTATTGAATATCATAATATAAAATCCGTTTCGTTCGGTCAACGAGCAGTTGGCCGGAACTTTGATTTTATTTGACATTAACCGCGCCAACAAATACGAATTGGCTTTGTTTGGGTTTGTATTTTTGGAGCCTGAAGGCAAGGTATATTTTCATAGTCCTTTGTTGAATAGAAGCTTAATTTCATTTGGGCTTTTCGGAAATTGGCTTTGTTTTGCATAATTAGTGTCAATTATACTCTCTAATTTCTCGACGCCGCTTTCCGTCCGCTGAAATATCAAATATTAGAAAGTAAATAGTAAAATCACATATCAAAGCTAAAAAATAGAGCCTCGTAATGCAAATAAGCCCGATTTTGGCTAATAGGCCTCAATTTTTGATTTTTGCGCCGTAGTTCTGTTTTTCGTATTTTGATTTCAGATTTCCGTGCTTCCCCATTCTTGACATGATTGTCTGTTGACTACATTCTGTATTCCATTTGTTTTATATTTATCCTACCCAAAACCGGCCAAAAAACAAGTGAAATTCCCGTCTTTAAGCAAAATTGTACTTTACTCCAGACTGTCATGCTGAGCATAGTCCCACAGGGACGAAGTCGAAGCATCCGGCCAACGAATTGTACTTTCCACCCATCGTTTATACACTCCGCATACGTAAAGCGCGTACGCGCTTTACGTATATGCTTTTTCTTATGATTAAGTTTGGGCGATTTTGTGTGAGGTAATTTGTTTGTGTATTTTGTATGTTTGTTTCAAAACCATCCACTTCGCTTACCGCGTTCGCTCAGTGGCTGCCACCTGTCGCTAATTTTCAAACGGATAGTCAAATGACTACGAGCTTTTTCATGTGACAAAGCCGGATGATTGATATTAGATTCTCGAGAACCACCATCCACTTCGCTCACTGCGTTCGCTCAGTGGCTGCCACCCGTCGGCAGACATTAAGAAGCGACAAAGTGTCAGGCAGATAGTCAAATGACTACGGGCATTATATTGTTTCGATCTACAGAAATTTAATCTTAACCCGACAGCTTAAGCCGACAGACATTAAGCAGCGATAAAGTGTCAGGTGG
>JBAQFY010000354.1:0-5860 GCA_049287505.1 Sedimentisphaerales bacterium
CTGGTCCAGGAACTCCTTGGCGCTGGTAGGGTCGAGTCCGCTGGTCGGCTCATCCATCAGAATAGCCGGAGGGTCTTTCAGCAGTGCGATAGCGATGCCCAGCTTTTGGCGCATACCCTTAGAATAATGCTTGAGCCGCATGCGTAACGCCCTCTCCGGCAGACCTACGGTGCGCATTACATCGTCATAGTCTTTCTTTTTGAGCCCTTTCTTGCCGGCCAATTCAGCAAAGAATGCCAGGTTCTGCCGTGCCGTGAACATCCCGTAAAGCTGGACGTTCTCGGAGACATAAGAGACATACTTTTTTGCCTCCAGCGGGAATTTATTGCAGTCGTGGCCGTTGATAAAGGCCGAGCCGCTGGTGGGCGGGATAAAGTCCAGCATGATGTTGATGGTGGTTGTCTTGCCGGCACCATTTGCACCCAGCAGGCAGAAAATCTCGCCCGGCTGGACGCTATAGCTTACGTGGTCCAGGGCCAAAACGCCATCTTCATACCGCTTCGTCAATTCGTTAATCTCAATCATTTTCGTTTTCCTTTCTTTATTGAGTTAATAACAACTGATATCCGAACAGTTTTCAATCATCGCACGTCGTATTTATTGAAGCGCCAAAACGCGACTGCAAAGAACAAAACGTTGAACGCAAAAAGCAGCAGGATATCGACCCAGCTTGCTCGAAGAGCTTCCGCCATAGTCGTATATTCGTATTTCATATCAGGAACAGAAGCCTTCGATTGGTCAAATCCCTCTGTCTGTCGTACTCGTATGTTTGGCCGCGGCTCCCCCATACGATAGGTCTTTACCACCCAATTGTCGTAAATGGCGGCTTTGACTTTCTCCTGGTACCGTTCTGCATTTTCAGTGAACTTGTCCGGTTCGGCCGGGCCCGTTCCGGCCAGGCCCGAAATAAGGTAGGTGTAGCAGCTTACGGGCGAAATCCTCGACAGATTCACGGCAAGAGACGCCTGGATATTGCGTCTGTTTCTGTAGTCCTGCTCCAGCTTGCGGATGGCATTGGCCACGCGCTTCTGGCATTCACTATCAAGGGCCAGCACCTCACGGTCGTATTTGGCGTATGCCTGTTTCTCTGCGTCAGTTCTGGGCTCTACCGCAATGTCTTCCCAGGTCGTTCCAAATTCCGTACAGCATTTCTCGAATAACTCTTCTCTCTTCTTGTTGAACTCTCCTTCGATATCCTCTCGTGCGATTCTCGCAGCAAGGTCAACGACGTTCCTGGACTCGATGGGATAGACAGCCTCTGCAATCATGGGACTGATCTTGGGTATTCCCAACACCGCCATCACCCAGACGAGAAACAGCATCATAATTGAGGCTATGGAGCCATGCGTAAGGGTGGAAACGCAGATACCAAGGCTAACCATCACCAGAATGAACAGGAGCGTAATCAATATTATAACCAATAAGGCGAACCAGAGCCCGGACGACCAGACAGATATGGCGGATGACGTATTCAGGATTATCAGAGCGGCCAAAAAAGCAATGACGAATGGAACGAGCAAAACAATGTAGTTGCCCACGATCTTCGCCAGAAGGATCTCGCCCCGTCGGATAGAGCTTGAAATCATCAGCCGTAGCGTTCCCCTTTCTCGTTCACCCGAAATACGGTTAAAGGTGAAAATCAACGCTGCCAATGAGACAATGAAGCTCACATTGAAAAGATAATCTGCCTTCCCGAAGAGGAGCGATTCGGGATTGTTAATACCTGGCTCTTTGGCCGCACGAACCAAACCTGATCTGGAAGTAATAGCTTTATCCGGCATAAAAGGATCGAGACCCAGCGCGAATATGCTCAGCATTGACGGCGGTCTAAAGCCTTGTGCTTCCACATCTGGACCTACATCCTTTCCATAATGCTGACGATACATCTGGTGTTCCTGCTGATAATTCGCCAGCCGCCGTTCATAGTCTTTTCGGCTGACATACATGCCCAGAGGAATCAGAATCAGGAACAGTGCCGTCACGATCCAAAAACGCAAGTCCAGAATTGTTTCGGTGATTTCCTTTTTTATAAGAGTTCTAAGCATTTTTTTGACTCCTTCTTAAACGAATTATTGATTCATAAAGACATTCCAATTAACGCACGTCATAGTTTCTGAACTTCAAGAAAGCTATACAGAAAAACATGATGCTGAAAAGAAACAGCAGAAGTATCTCAATCCACCCAGCTTCGAGAGCTTCTGGCAGGCGAGTATACTGATAACGCATATCCGGAATAGAAGCTCGCTTCGGGTCAAAGCCCTTAATCAGCAGAAACTCCTTCTTAACGATCTTCCAGATCATTTTCTGTCCTCGAATTGCTTACCTTCGGCTTAGTTTTACGCCCATAAATACAATACCGCTTATCAGGGCAACCAGCCCCAGAACCAGTATCAGTGTAGCGGTAATATTCGTCTTGGCGCTGATGCGGATTTTGAGCCGTTTCTCCAGTGCCTCCACTACTTCACTGCCGCTTTGGCCTCTGGCCTCGATCTGGGCCTCGTATTCACCTACGCCGACATCTGTTCCGGGCTGCAGGAGGATATTTATTTGTAGCTTTTCGTTAGGCAGGAGTCGCCCAATGTTATTAGGTTCCACCCGGGCTTCCCAGTCCAAAGGCGGCAATATCTCCGGAATAATATTGAATAATGTAAGGGTTCCGTCATTATGCAGGTCGGCTCTGATACGGACATCCTGCTGTGGCTTTATTTCCTCAAAAAGATTGTTTATCAGTATCTCCAGCCGACCTGTTCCTTTGGGGATGAGGATTAGATCCACTCGTGAAGCGTCGATTGTATCGAGCTCATTTGCAGGGATTATATTGGGTGCGTATTGACGTTTGAGCTTGTTGATTTTTTCAAGCTGGGCGGATGTGGCTATCCACGTCTGAAAGTCGATTTTTTTGTCTATCATATTGACATCGAGCTTTTGTGGGATTGAAACGGTCAGGATCAGATTGTGTTTGCTGACTTCTTCGGAAAAGCGAACACTTGTAATGCGAGCACCACCTTCAATGAAATAACAGTTGATTTGCGGCGGCATATTGGTGATCACCAATGAGAAGTTATTTTCAGACGTCACCAGCATTTCAAAGACCAGGTCAAACGTGATGTTCGAACCGAGCTGGCCTTCCACTGAAAACTGCGATGCTACAGCGGTCGGTTTTTCCTGCAGCGATTCTTTTTCAAGGAAAATCTTCTCTGTTACCGTCTGGTCCAGGTATTGTAATTTTACTCCAGCCTCCTGGACGTCCGTGAGAAGTGTAAAGGTAAGCTTTTCCTGCTCATCATAGTGCAATATGGGTATTATCTTTTCGTAAGGTTTGCCTATGCTCGAGGCGGTGTCATTGACGACCGAGACGAATATATTCTCAATGTTAAGCAAGGCTCGTATCTGCTCAGGGTTTTGCCATCCTGATTGTAATTGCGATTCGCTTCCGGTTTCAGTCAAACCCAGTGCCGATTCGGCCAGCGTCAAATTGGAGTTGTTCTTTAGAACCAGGTCAAGCATTCGCCGGCCTTGGCTGTCGTAGTACTTCTTGGCTTCCATAATGGTAATATGTGATGCTTTTGCGAGAAAACTCAGCTTCGTTTTTTCAAGCTGGATTTCAGCCTGCTTGAGCAGTTGCTGGGCCTGGGTATAGGCAGACAGAGCATCGTCAAGTTCTTTCTGGGATATAATCTGCTTTTTAAAAAGCCTTTGGGCGTCTTCGTACATGCTTTTGTAGCGCTCGTATGTTTCGTTGGCGTGTTCCAGGTCAACCTGAGCTGTCCTAAGACTTAGCTCGTTCAGCAGTTCTGTGCGTGTCTTGGTTTTTTCCTCAGTTTCTTTAGTTGATGTCTCAGATTTTTCCTGCTGTGCGTGTGCTGAGACCATCAATAATGACGTAAGTATTACCATCAAAACATATCTGAATTTATAGACTCTGCTCATTTCAAATAAACTCCTACTTAAAATAACGTATTGCCAAACGCAGGTCTTCCTGACTTTTAATCAAAACTTCCTGCTGACTGAAAAAGCTATCTTGTGCACCAAAGAACTTCCCACGAAAAGTCTCCAATTCATCATCAGTGATTCTGCCGACATCTCTTAGCTCGGTCTTGATTGAAAATCTCTGGTTCTCGATATTGACATTTTCCTGCGCCAGTTCTACCTGGAATTTCTGCTCTGCAAGAACCTTGTAGCGTTGGCGCACCATCAGTTCAATGCGGTCCTTTTGGTCTTCGACGGCAGCTTTCAAGCCGTTGAGCACAGCCTTGACCTTGATTTGCCTGCCCTTGCGCGAGTCCCCTTCCCAGATGGGTATCCGCAATTGTAAGCCTGCGAACCACCCGGAGTCGGGTCCATCTAAAGTTATTTCATTTCCGAATAAGCCCAGGCTTTGTGACCTCTCTTCTTTCAATCCCGGGACCTTTGGCTGGCCAAATATGTCCAGACCCCAGGTATCATCCTGGTTAATAAGGTCTGCGCCGACCTTACTGTTTTTATCCTGATAGCCCCCGCTGATACGCAGGTCCGGGACGTATTCGTAACGTAATTGGTCCAGAAGCCTTTGCTGTTCGGCCACAATGGCTTCGACTAATGCCACTTGGCTGCTCTGGGCAAGGGCAAGACGTATCATTCCATCCATATCAAAATCGTCGAGACCAAAACTGTCCCTTTGGCCATCGAATTCCACCTGGTCAGCACCGACCGGCAAGCCAATTAATCGTAATAACTCCATCTTACGATTGAATCTTTCACGCTCTAAAGCATTTATCTCCGATTTTTCATTGAGGACATTTGAGTAGGCCGTCAGAACCTCAATTCTCACGCTCAGATTATTCGCGTCCATCCTCTGCTGCTTTATTTGGTATTGCCTCTCGAACTGCTCAAGCAGCTCCTGGCGGGTGGAAATCTGTTGTTCTTTTAGCTTTATGAAAAAGAATGCTCTGCGCACCTCCGAGAATATACCGGCAACCTTATCTTCATAACTGAACAGCGCGCCACGCTGCTCGTCACGCAAACGAACATCGAGAGGATGGTCTTTACCATATTCAAGAATCCGCTGGCTGATTATTGCACTTATATTATGTGCATCATCAGTGACATTTTCGGATTCGAAGTTTCTAAAATGCTCGTATTGACTGATTAGCTCAATTGTGGGCAAAAACCTTGAATTGTTAACCAGCTTACTTCCTCCTACGGCAAGTATTTGCTGGCGTGCTTGATTGATTTCGTTACTGTTGGTAAATGCTAATTGCAGGCATTCTTCGAGAGTCAGCACGCGCTTGTCTTTCATCTCTCTGGGCGATACGGTTCGTCCCGGCCGTTCTCCAACCGCCCTTAAGTATGTAAGAGAATTAGGCTCCGAAGGACCCGTTTTAGTTTCCTCTTCGAGACGCTGTTCAATCTGCACAAGTGAAGGGTCAAGCCTTTCCGCCGCAAAAACACTACCCGGCCCCAACTGTAGCCAACCAAATGCGATAGCCGTCAGAAATACCGCTTTGTAAGTTTGCCTGATTTCCATTTTTCTCTCTCTAAATTTCGCATCTTCCCGGCGAGCCGGGATTCGAATTTCGTATTTTCTTTCCTATCGTACGTCGTATCTCATAAACCCCGCAAATGCCGCCACAAAAAACACGACATTAAACAAAACGAGTATTCCCCAGTAAGGCAGTACTTCGTTTAATTTGTCTTTCAACGGTTCCTCTTTGAATACAAAACGCGGCCGGTCACTAACATCTATAAAAGAATCTTCCTCAAATTCCGGATCCTTTTCTCTCGCATCATCTATTTTCTTGTCAACATACGAATGAAACTGCTGCCGTTGATATTCGCCTTTAGTCTGTTCAAAGTAATCCAAGCTTCTCAGGCCTGTACC
>JBAQFY010000355.1:0-9796 GCA_049287505.1 Sedimentisphaerales bacterium
CCGGCTGCAAAGCCCGATGCCTGCGTTGTCAGCCAAAAATGTTCTCAACGTGGAGAAAACCACGCCTCCGAGCATTTTTGGCCTGCCGCCTTGGCCTCGAACTTTTCGCTCGGCCTCATAACGACCCGGTTATTCGGATAAGCTCTTAGTGGACGGCCTGTGAAAGAAATGAAACGACGCATTTATAAGAATTAGTGATAAAATCTGCGAGAGTCGTTGCGAAATAAATGTGAGGCAACGCTGCAAATTGGATATGGTCAGATTTTCAGCTTTAGTTTACCAACGAGCTGGTGAGCCAAACGGGTGGGCTCGGGCAGGCGATATTTAACCGCACAGGTGAGGGTGATTCTTATCGCGTCCTTTAGCAGACATTTATTACCCACAGAAACAAAAACCGGCTTGACGTTGGTGCGGGTTCTGACTACCGCGCCGATTATCTCGTCGCTCGTGGCTTGTGACTGGTGGTTCGTTTGGCGTTTTATGCTCCTGCTATCTTTCAAAAGACTATACCCACCCTTTTCGAGCGGTGGTTCGTCAAATTGGCCGATGAGTCTGCTTTTTGCACAGCCGATGGTCGGCTTATCGAAAAATAGTCCGAGATGTGCCGCCAGACCAAGCCGGCGAGGATGTGCTATACCCTGGCCGTCGATGATAAATACATCCGGCTTAGTTTTGAGTTTTTCAACGGCAGCGATACAGACCGGAGCTTCACGAAAAGAAAGCAGGCCGGGTATGTAAGGAAAGGTAACTTTTCGTAGGGCACTTGTTGTTTCCACGGGGACGAAATTCGGCAGCTCTAACACTACAACGGCCGCAATGATTTTTTTGCCGTCTTTGCTGAAGGCACAGTCAATACCGGCGATTAGTTTTGGCTGTTTTTTTAGGGGGATAAATTGCACTTTGGAAGCGAGGCTCTCCTGCAGGTCTCTGGCATCCGAGTAAGACAAATTCCAGTTGTGTAAATCCTTTATTTGCATAGGTATTGTGGCTTTCTGCCCCCTTGTTTTGACCACCGTGAAACATTATAGACAAACACAAGGGATGGCAAATTGTTAAATCAAAGTATTTTACTTTTTGCGATGTTGTGTTACAATTCTTAATTTGGGTCATTATCGAATTTTTGACAAGCGTATATTTAGAGCAGCAAGAACTTAAAATGGCCAGGAAAATAGAAAAAGCAATCAGGATTACAGGTGCGGCGGAACATAATCTCAAAAATATAAATCTGGATATTCCCCGCGATAAGCTGGTTGTGATTACCGGCATTAGCGGTTCGGGGAAAAGCTCGCTTGCGTTCGATACTATTTACGCCGAGGGGCGGAGAAAATATGTCGAATCGCTAAGTGCCTACGCCCGGCAGTTCTTAGAGCAAATGCAGAAGCCGGCGGTTTCCGAGATTACGGGCCTGCCGCCTACTATTGCAATTGAACAACGCAGCGCCAGCAGCAATCCCCGCTCAACAGTGGCCACTACTACTGAAATTTATGACTATTTCAGACTGCTTTTTGCACGTGTGGGTCAGCCGCACTGCTGGGTGTGCGGCAAAGAGATTACAAGCCAGCACTCATCTCAGATAGTGGATTCAATCCTTTCGGAGGCCGAGGGTACGAAAATCCAGATTTGTGCCCCGCTGGTTCGCGGCAAGAAAGGTGAGCACAAGGATATTTTCACCGGCATACAACGTGAAGGCTTTGTTCGTGTGCGAGTCGATGGGGCTATCTACGATGTGCGTAATGTCCCGGCTTTGAACAAGAACAAAAAGCACGATATAGCGGCGGTTGTTGACAGGTTGATAATCAAAGATTCAATTCGGGTCCGCTTAGCTGATTCTGTGGAGACGGCACTAAAATTGGCTGATGGGGTACTTTTAATGCTGGTGCAGAGGCCCGATACGGATAAAAAAAGTGATAGCAACGACAAGCGGGAAGAGATTATTTACAGCGAGAAGTTTGCCTGCCCGAAGCATCCGCAGGTCAGTCTTGAGGAGCTGTCACCCCGGCTGTTCAGCTTCAACAGCCCGTATGGCGCCTGTAAGAGCTGCGATGGTCTGGGGACGATTCTGGAGTTTGACCCTGATTTGATTGTGCCGGACAAAAGTGTTTCGCTGGAAAACGGCGCGGTCGATGCCTGGCGCAAGGGCGGCAAGAGAATGAATATCTTCTACAACCGGCTGGTTAAAAGGTTCTGCCGGAATATGGGTATCAATAAATCGATACCTTTTAGCCAAATACCGAAAGATTACACAAGGATTCTGATGTACGGGACGACGGCGGCCGACGAGCAAAAATACGGCATGTGGTTCGAGGGGGTTATCCCGAATCTTGCCCGGCGATGGGAAACGACGACGAGCGAGTATGTTAAAACCAGACTGCACAGCTACCTTTCGGAACAGCCCTGCCGAAGCTGTGGGGGGTCACGGCTTCGGCCTGAGGCCATCGCCGTGACTGTTGGAAACAAAAACATACATCAATTGACTGCACTTAGCATAGAAAAGGCACAGAGATTTTTCAATACACTGAAATTAGACGAAGAAAAATCTGTGATTGGTGCAGCAGTGTTAAAGGAAGTAAAAGCACGGCTTAAATTTATGGTGGATGTCGGACTTGGATATTTGACCTTAGACCGGATGAGCAGCAGCCTTGCCGGCGGTGAGGCACAGCGAATCCGCTTAGCTACACAGGTAGGCAGCGGCTTAGTGGGAGTCTGTTATGTGCTCGACGAGCCGACAATAGGTCTGCACAAGCGCGACAACGAACGATTATTAGGGATATTGCGGCGACTCAGCCGATTGGGCAATACGGTTATAGTGGTTGAGCACGATGAAGATATAATCAAAAGTGCGGACCATATTATCGATATCGGCCCGGCAGCCGGTGCGCACGGCGGTGAAGTTGTTGCCCAAGGCAGTTTTGCCGACATTACCGGCTGCGAAAGGTCGCTGACAGGTGAGTATCTGAGCGGCAAAAAGAGTATAGCCCTGCCGATAAAGCGAAGAAAATATAGTCTTAAAAAATGCGTCGAGGTAAAGGAAGCGGCACAGAACAATCTTAAAAATATTGATGTCAAGTTCCCGCTCGGCGTATTTACATGCGTAACGGGAGTTTCCGGCTCGGGCAAGAGCACTTTGGTCAATCAGATACTTTTGAGAGCTTTGCGACGCCGACTGTATCGGTCTCGCGAAAAGCCGGGCAAACACGGCAATATTCTCGGAACATCTCAGATTGATAAGGTCATAGAAATAGACCAGTCGCCGATAGGAAAGACGCCGCGGAGCAATCCGGTGACATATACAGGCGTTTTCGACCTGATAAGAAAATTATTTAGTATGACACGGGAAGCAAAGATTCGCGGTTATAAGCCCGGCCGATTCAGCTTCAACGTTAAAGGCGGACGCTGTGAATACTGCAAGGGGCAGGGAACAAAGAAGATTGAGATGCACTTTTTGCCGGACGTTTATGTAACCTGTCAGAGCTGCAAGGGGACAAGATACAACCCGGAGACGCTGCAGGTTACTTACAAAGGCAAAAATATTGCTGATGTGCTTGATATGAGGATTGAGGAGTCGCTGGTTTTTTTTGCAAACTTTCCTACGATTGTACGGATATTGCGGACCTTAGCCGATGTTGGCATGGGCTATATGCAATTAGGCCAGTCCTCGACGACGCTTTCCGGCGGAGAGGCACAAAGGGTAAAACTTTCCGCCGAGTTAGGCAAGGCGGCTACAGGGCATACTTTATATCTACTCGATGAGCCGACCACGGGACTGCACTTCGCCGATATTCATAACCTCTTGAATGTTCTGCAGCGGCTGTGTGATATGGGCAATACGGTAGTGGTAATCGAGCATAATCTTGACGTTATCAAGATGGCAGACTATATAATAGACCTCGGCCCCGAGGGCGGAGACGCCGGCGGCAGGGTCGTGTTCGCAGGCTCGCCCGAAGAGATTATCAACAATAAAAAAAGTTATACTGCCAAGTTCTTGAAACCAAAACTCACAAATTTGGTGAGTAGTTAAATGGTTAATTGGTGAGTTGAATGCTCACTACTCACTACTCACCAGTTAGTGAGGTATGAACCGAAAGACAAAAAGAATGTGGGAATTTCAATTAGGCCGCATTGAAGATTTAGAGCGATTGGGTAAGCGGCTTGGTGTGCAGATTGAGGCAATAGAGGATGTCTCGATTTTAGCTGAGCCTGTACAAATCCCCCCGCCAGCAACGAGCGGGGGCAAGGGTAAGCTTTTAATACCGAATTCTTTGGCGGTGCATCCTATGGAGGGCTGCGACGGCGATTCGCAGGGCCGGCCGAGTGAACTAACATTACGGCGATACGAAAGGTTTGCCGCCGGTGGGGCCGGACTTATCTGGGCCGAGGCGACAGCGGTTGTACCGGAAGGCAGGGCCAACCCGAGACAACTGTGGCTCAATGAAGACAACAAGGACAGCTTTGCGGCAATAGTTAAAATGATGCGAGAGGTTGCCCCCGAACATAAGCCTGTTATTGTGCTGCAGTTGACCCATTCGGGCAGATATAGTAAGCCGCAGGGCGTTGCGTATCCGATAATTGCCCAGCGTGACCCTTATCGGGATGTTTTAGCTCCCCAGCAGAAACCCAACCCAAACAGGAAAAGTAAGATATCTGACGACTGGCCTATAGTAACGGATGAGTACCTTGATAAGCTCCAGGATGCTTACGTTAAGGCAGCACGTATCGCGTTTGAGGTTGGATTCGACGCGGTCGATATTAAATCCTGTCACGGATACCTGATAAATGAGCTTTTTGCCTGCCACAACAGAAAAGGTAAATACGGCGGCCCGTTCGAGAACCGAACGAGGTTTGTTTTAGATGTTATTGATAAGATTCATAGAGAACTTGGCGAGGATGCACAGGTATTAACGCGCCTCGGCATTTATGATGCTATCCCGTATCCTTACGGCTGGGGTGTTGATAAAGATGACTATAGCAAGCCGGACTTGATGGAGCCGAAAAAGCTCATCGGGCTTTTACAGCAGCGCGGCGTTAATCTGATTAACGTCACGGTGGCAAATCCGTACTACAATCCCCATGTTGGCAGGCCTTTTAATGAGCCGATAGTCGGCGGTTACGAAGAGCCGGAACATCCGCTCATGGGCGTATGCAGGCTTATCAATCTGGCCGGCGAAATTCAAAAGGAATTTCCCGACATCGCAATTGTCGGCACGGGCTATAGCTGGCTGCGGACATTGTTTGCGAACGTAGCGGCGGCAAGCAAAATGAATGGCCTGGCTACCCTGGTCGGCGCAGGAAGGATGGCATTTGCATATCCGGATTTTGCCAAAGATATCATCACAAAAGGCCGGATGTTTCCGGAAAAAGTCTGCGTAAGCTGCAGTGCGTGCACGCAGATAATGCGGGACGGTGGAATGACCGGATGTGTAGTACGGGACAATGAAGTATATGGGCCGATATTCGAGCATGGAAGAATGAGCGACAGGGACAATCTGCTTCGGCTCGCATCGGCGTGCCGGAAGTGTCAGGAGCCGACGTGCCAGTTGGGCTGTCCTGCCGGTGTTGATATTCCGAAGTTCATCGGGTTGTTTTTAGATGGTGACGAAAAAGCCGCCTACCAGGTTCTAAGAGAAGCGAACGTATTTTCGGAAGTCTGCGCCTGGCTGTGTCCGGTCGAGCAGCAATGTGAAGGTAACTGTCTTCAGGGATTTATCGGTGACGGGCCTTTGCCGATTGCTGATATACAAAGGTATCTGGCTGAGCAGGCGAACAAGAACGGCTGGTCAAAACTGCAAATACCCAAAAAAGCAACGGGAAAGAACGTTGCTGTAATCGGCGCTGGGCCTGCGGGTCTGGCCTGTGCAGCGAAACTGCTTGAAACAGGACACACCGTAACGATATTCGATAAGAGAAGCAAGTTCGGCGGGATGATAGAATCAGTAATCCCTGCGGACAGGCAGGGCGACTCGCTGAAGAAGGAAATTGCAGCCGTATTTGCTGATGTGCCCAAAGACAGGATGATTCTGCGTCTCGGGAAAGAATTAAACGCAGGTTTCAATCTTGATACGATTGTGAAGCAAGGTTTTGACGCCGTCTTTATCGGTATGGGCCTGCCGAAAGGCATCCCTGTTGGGATTGCGAAATCAGTAACCACAGATTACACAGATTTAACTACAGATTA
This sequence comes from Sedimentisphaerales bacterium, assembly GCA_049287505.1. Taxonomy (GTDB): domain Bacteria; phylum Planctomycetota; class Phycisphaerae; order Sedimentisphaerales; family Anaerobacaceae; genus NIOZ-UU13. The sequence continues at coordinate 6,173 of JBAQFY010000355.1, forward strand.
TACAGATGAATCTTTGGGCGGCTTATGGAATGCGATGGAGTTTCTTTCGATGGCCAGACAGCCGAGCCTGTCCGGCGGCCAGACGGGCAGGTTTAAGATAGCAGGCAAATGTATAGCGGCGATAGGCGGGGGCAATACTGCGATGGATGTGGCGGTTACGGCCAAGCGGCTCGGCGCCAAAGATGTTTATATTATTTATCGCCGGTCTTTCAAAGAGATGCCGGCCTGGAGCTCGGAACGAGACCGTGCGATGAATGAAGGCGTGCATTTTCTGATTTTGACTCAGCCGCTTGGATTCAATTCTGTCGATGGCAAATTGAAATCAATTAAGGTTTGCCCGACCCGGCTGGGCGAGCCTGACCAGAGCGGACGACGCCGGCCCGAGCCTATAGAGTCGAGCGCTTACAAGCTCGATATGGACATTGTGGTCGAGGCCATAGGTCAAAGCTCGCCGAAGGAAATCAGCGAAATTCTTCCGGGTGTGGAATTAACGAACGGCCTGGTCCGCACAAAAGAAGATTCACTGGCGACATCAAGGCCGGGAGTTTTTGCCGGCGGCGACCTTGTAAGAGGGGCATCGACGGTGGTTGCCGCCGTTGCGGATGGTATGAAGGCAGCCAAGGAAATAAATGAATTTCTAAAAGAATAAACTTTAAGATTTAGAAAGGTATTAAAATGGCGGAAAGACCCACAGCAATTGTTACCGGAGCAAGTCGTGGTATCGGAAGGGGTATAGCGAAAGAATTGGCATCGCTGGGTTTTGATTTAGTGATAAACCACTTTGATTTTACGGCTGAGAAGGAGCCGGACGAATCGCGCGCAGAGCAAACTCAAAAAGAAATCAAGGAGCTCGGGGCAAAGTGCGAGAGCCTACGAGGTGATGTCGGCAGTGCCGAAGACCGCAATAGTCTGGTTGCTCTGGCAAAGAGCAAATTCGGCAGGTGCGATATGTTAGTGAATAATGCCGGTGTCGCCCCGTCGAAACGGATGGATCTTCTTGAAGCAACGGAGGAGAGCTTCGATAGAGTAATGGGGATAAACCTCAAAGGGCCGTACTTTTTGACTCAACTCGTGGCTAACTGGATGATTGAACAGAAAAAATCGCATCCTGAGCGGGCGTACCGGATTGTAAACACCGGCTCAATCTCGGCGTACACCAGCTCACCGGAACGGGGGGAGTATTGCGTGAGCAAAGCGGGAATTTCGATGATGACAAAGCTGTATGCGGACAGATTGGCTGAATACGGTATCGGAGTATTTGAAATTAGGCCCGGTATCATAGCAACCGATATGACCAGCGTGGTTAAGGATAAATATGATAAGCTGATAGCGGAGGGCCTTACTCCGATTAAGCGGTGGGGCCAGCCTGAAGATATTGCAAAGGCGGTCGGGGCCATTGCTGAAGGCAGGCTTGATTTCTCAACCGGCCAGGTCATAAATGTTGATGGGGGCTTTCATTTAAGAAGACTATAGGGAATAATAATGGATATTAAAAGCATAATCACAACACTATTAAGAGACGGATTTATTCTTGTCTTTAACCAGGACAAACTCGACATTGTCAGGACAGCCGAGGCCCTTATGAAGGTGGGTGTTAATAATATGGAAGTAACCTGCCGGATAAATAAGCCTCTGGAAAAACTCCAACGGCTGCGCAAAGAGCTGCCCGATTTTGCGGCAGGCTCGGCAAGTTTAATCGACTCACCGGTGATGCTCGATGTTTATAATAAGGCCCATCCACAGGACCCGCTGCCCTCGGTGCAGGAGGTCGTTGATGCCGGTGCGTGCTATCTTGTATCGGCGATTAACTTCACTAATGAGAGCTTCGAGAACTTCGCCGGTAAGCTCCCTATGATACCGGGATGCGGCAGTGTGACCGAAGTCGTCAGCCAGTTTTCCAAGGGAGCGAACCTCTGTAAGATATTCCCGGCCAAGCAGCTCGGCGGGCCCGGCTTTGTCAAGGCAATCGACCCTGCCATTCATAAGACCATCAGCCTGGTGCCTACGGGCGGAACAAACGCAGGCAACATTCCCGACTATATTGATGCGGGTGTTCTGGTGCTCGGCGGCTCGTTCAGTATGATTGAAAAGGCCACGTTGAAAAAAATTATCGACGAGCAGGACTACATTCTTTTAGCTGAAGAGCTGACAATCATTAAACACCTGATAGATTCACTTCGGTCGGAGAAATATCCCGATATCGATTTTGCCGAAGCAACGGTCGAACAAATAAGCCGGACTACAGGCAGAAATTTCAATCTCAGTTAGCTGGAAAATAGACTATGGAAACCAAGAAAATCGGCAACCAGATAATTAGCGTTCATCATTATAACACTGTCATCGTCGGTGCAGGTGCGGCGGGAATGAACTGCGCGGTGCACCTGTGTCAATTTATGGAGCAAAAAGGGGTTGCAAATCCTAAGGATAGAATAGCCGTAGTAACCGCAGGATTGAGCTTAGGTGCATCGCGGATGAGCGGCTCCGACAAGCAGACCTACTATAAAATAGGCACAAGCCCGGACGTTCCCGACAGCGCTGAAGAGTTTGCGAAGAGTCTGACGGCGGCCGGGTGCTGCCACGGTGATTCGGCACTTATCGAGTCAATCGGCTCACTTCGAGAATTCTATCACTTAGTCCAGGCTGGAGTCCCCTTTCCAACCGATTCTTCAGGTACTTTCATCGGCTACAAGACAGACCATGACCCTTACGAACGGGCTACGTCAGCCGGCCCTAAAACGAGCAGGTTTATGAGCGAATGCCTGCAGAAACAGCTCGAACGGTACGGTGTCAGGATTTTCGATGCTCAGGAGGTCGCACATTTATTAACTATCGGCTCAGTCGAATCAAAGCGAATCGCAGGCGTTGTAACGGTAGATAAGAAAAGTGCCGACCAAACAAACCATTCCATAAATGTCTTTTTTGGTGCAAATATAGTTCTGGCCGCCGGTGGGCCCGGTGAGATGTTCAAAACCACCGTCTATCCAAAAGGCCAGTTCGGAATCCACGGGCTTGCGTTCAAGGCGGGCCTGATTGGGGCTAACCTGACCGAGTCGCAGTTCGGCCTGGCGAGTATCAAATTCCGCTGGAACGTTTCCGGCACTTATATGCAGGCGATTCCGCGAATATTCAGCACTGATGCCCCCGCGTTTGCTTGCGAAAGCAAGAGCGGGGGTAAAGACAAGAAAGAATTTCTGACGGACTTTTTCCCGTCGATGAGCAAGATGGCAACGGATATTTTTCTTAAAGGGTACCAATGGCCCTTTGACCCGCAGCGGATTGAGAATCTGCAATCATCCTTGGTCGACATCCTTGTATTCAACGAAACGCAAAAAGGCAGGCGGGTCTTTATGGACTTTCTGCGCAATCCTATAAATAGTGGCTCTATGGAAGAGTTCAACATCGATGACCTGGAGCCGGAAGCAAAGGAGTATCTGCAAAAGGCAGGAGCACTGCAGAAGACACCTATCGAGCGGCTGGCACACATGAATACTCCTGCCATCGAGATATATAAAGAGAACGGCATTGATTTATATTCCGAGCCGCTTGAGATTGCAGTCTGTGCCCAGCATAACAACGGCGGTTTTGCCGTGAACAAATGGTGGGAGTCCAACATACCACAGACCT
>JBAQFY010000356.1:0-2106 GCA_049287505.1 Sedimentisphaerales bacterium
GGCTTACTGCTCAGCAGTTTTTCATTTTCCGGATTCGTAAATGCATCGCCGACAATCTCCCATTGTCCGGTATTGTCACGCCATTCAGAAAAATCACTCCCTGTTAGACTGACTTTACTGCCTGTTCCTTTTGCGCCGGCATTCACCTCTGATAGCAAACATAGAACCCCGACGACGAGTAACAAAATTATACGAATCGTTCGGCCTCGAATTTTCATAATTCCCCCTTTCCTCATAATCAATAAACAATAGTCAATAAACAATATCGCAGATCCGCCGTCTTTTGGCGGAGTCAATTCTATAAGTGCCACGGGCTGCGCATCGACCTTGACAGCATCCGGTTTGCCTGTTCATCATTGATGAAGCATTCCTTATCCGGGTCCCATTTCAGTTTTCGTCCCAAGAGCATTGAGATATTGCCGATGTGTGCGATTGTAAAGCACCGGTGTCCAATCTCAGGTGGAAAGTAGCAGTCCTTACGCGATTTAACACAGTCGAGAAAATTGCGCTGTTCGCCGGCCGGGCAGGTATAAAGATGAATCTCATTCGGGCCAATCACTGAATCCAAAATGTTTTTAGGCTCAGCCTGCAGCTTTGCCCTCCAGCCGACATTGCCTATCCACCCCTCCGACCCTTCGAAACGAAGACTCGGCGTGCCTGATGTTACTATCATTCTAACATCGTTTGCATATTTGTATTCGATTCTGTATTCTTTAGCCGTGTCGTAGAGTCCTTCTTTACAGAACACGCCCTTGCCCTCGACCTCTACCGGCCCTGTATGTTCGCTGTCTCCTCCCCATTGTGCTCCGTCGAGAAGATGTGCCCCCCAGTCCGTCAACTGGCCGCCCGAATAGTCAAGAATCCATCGAAAGTTCCAGTGAATACGGTCTTTTGTATATGGTGCATAAGGTGCCGGACCCAGCCACATCTGGTAATCAAAACCCTCCGGCACCGGCATAGGCGTGGGGTCTCCGGGTGTATCCGGCCCGCTCGGCAGTTCTACCCGGATGGTGTGCACTTTGCCGATTCTGCCGTTGCGAACCAGCTCGCACATTCGGTGATAAACATCCACCGACCTGTCTTCGGTTGACCATTGAAAAACTCGATTATAACGTTTCATAGTCTCACAGAGGACCCTGCCTTCTTCAACAGTCAGTGTCGGTTTCTCGCACTCTATATCTTTACCCGCTTTTGCAGCAGCTATTGAAATTGGAACGTGCCAGTGGTCGGGCGTGGAAATCATAACTGCGTCAATATCATCCCGCTCGATAATTTCCCGAAAATCGCTATAAGTTGCGCAATCTTTATTGCCATATTTCTCATTCACCATATCACGGGCTATTTTGCAATTACCGGCATCAACGTCGCAAACAGCAACGGCCTGAGCATCTGCATTGTCCAGAAAGTTCGTTAGATTAACTGCTCTGCCGTGACTACCGACGCCGATAAAGCCTATTGTAATTCGCTCGCTCGGCGCAACCGAACCAGCCTTACCCAGTGCCGATGAAGGGACTATATATGGAAATGCAGCAACAGCTCCTACAGCACCTGTGGCCTTTTTCAAAAAGGTACGACGCGTGAGATGCCGCCTCTGATTCATAATACAACCTCCGATTTTTTATCTATGATTGCATCAAGCTTGAATATTTGATTTGTCATTCCTGCGAAAGCAGGAATCCAGAAACGTCAGTGATATAGTGAAATCCAACATTATCAATAAATTCAATCATGTAATAAACTTCTATTCGTATCTTGTGCACCGTGTGCTGTCAATAGAATCCACAAACTCAAAACGACAGCAGGCACTGCCAGATATATACATAACCTAATGCGTCGATGTCTTCCCAGATTTTTTTAATTAGCTCTTTGTCTCCGGAAATCTCAGGCAGCTCTTTCAATTTCTCTTCCCAGGGAATACAAACACCTGGTTTCACTGGCGGCGTCGCCCGGCCCGTCATGCCCGTCACTTTTTTGCGCGACTCCACTGATGTGGGCAAATCGCACGGCGGCGTATCGGTCGGTGTCTTGTAGGTGCCGGACGCATAGACACCATGCTCGCGGCACACCTGATTCATTACCTTCATGTTCTCAATATCGGTGTCATTC